>JAIYDT010000197.1 GCA_027487355.1 Verrucomicrobiaceae bacterium | reverse complement strand
GCGGAATCCTGCTGGGGAAAGGATGATGTCGAGTTCATGCTGGCTCCCGAGATCCTCGCGAAACTCCATGAGAAACTCGCAGGCGCGTGGGACTCTCCCGTCAATTCGAACTGGGTGGAAGTGGAGTTGGAGCTTGGCGGCGGTCCGATCACGGTCGGAGCCTTGGCAAGGCCGGATGGCGGCTGCCTGCTGCTCTTCACTCCCCCCTCCAGACAAACAGTGTCCGCCGGTGCCGTGCCGATGCTGACCCGCCGGCAATGCGACATCATGGACTGGATCGCCGAAGGCAAGACCAGCGCCGAGGTGGCAATCATCCTCGAGATCAGCCCCCGCACCGTGGAGAAGCATCTTGAGGCCGTGTTCCAACGCCTCGGTGTGGAAAATCGGGTGGCTGCGATGCGCAGCTACCTGGAGGCGAAGGGTGGATTCGGCTCCCATCCCCCGGGCTGATCACGGCCATGATGAAATGGCTGAAATAACATCTGTTTCCGGTCGAGGCATGGTTTGACCGGGTGCTCGCCCTCACCTTTGCCGTGCCGGAGTCGATCGCGAGGGAATTGATTTCTCCGAAGCTGGAAGTGGATGCCTACAACGGCTCCGGCTTCAACACGGTGGCCCTGGTCTGAACGAAGGATCTGCGGCTGCTTGACCAATGCGCACGACGCTGGCCCTGAAGGAACGATTGCCGGGCGAATGGATCATGCTCGATCACTTCGATCCGGTTTGCATGAGCGAGCCCTCGATCCATCGCGCGAAGGAACTCTACCCGCCGCCGCCCGGAACCTTGTCGGCTCCGTTTGATCGTTGGCCGGTGGCGAATGAATCCATCGACGGCATCTTCGGACTGCTGGCAATTCATGAACTCCGCACACACGCGGATCGCGTGAAATGGTTCGCGGAAGCCCGTCGCGTGCTGGCTCCCGGAGGTCGGGTGATCCTGATCGAACACGTGCGAGACGCCGCGAATTTCATCGTCTTCGGCCCGGGTTTCCTGCATTTCCACTCCATCCGAACCTGGGAAAAATCCTGGCAGGAAGCCGGATTCCGTTCGACCGAGAGCTTCCGGATTTCACCCTGGCTCCGGGTTTCCATCCTCACCGTCCCATGATCTCACCTGACACCCTCGAATGGCCACTGCGTGTGGCTGGAGCCGGATTGATCCTGCTTGCCCTGCTGCATGTTCCGATCAGTCGTGAGCTGAAATGGAAAGAGGATGCCAGGAAGCTCTCACCGATGAACGAGTCGGTTTTCCATGTCCATACCTTCTTCGTCTGCCTGGTGCTGGTGATCATGGGCCTGCCCTCGCTGCTGACTCCGCAGGCACTGTTAGAAAAGAGCATGCTGGGGAAATGGACGGCAGTTTCCTGGTCGGTCTTCTGGTTCATCCGGCTGTATTGCCAGTGGTTTGTCTATCGTTCCGACCTCTGGAAAGGAAACCCGAAGGAAACCTTCATCCACTACTGGTTCACCCTGGTCTGGATCTACCTCACCACCCTCTACGGTCTGGTGGCGGCGGTGCAGTTCGGCTGGAAGTGATGAGGGTCGCCGAGAATTCTCAGCGGAGTTGTGGAGGGCGGACGATGCACCAACTCGCGTGTGAACCCGTGGCTCGAAGCCGAATGGCGAGGATCGTCTTGCCATTGAGTTGGGCTTTGGCGCTGCCGTAGGCGAAGTCAGCGATTTTGGTGAAAGTCTTCCCATCGGACGACGCTTCGAGCACCGCGTTCTGAATCTGATCCTTGGTGCCGGAGGCCTCACCGGTCGGGAGTTCGACGAGGTTCAGGGCCAGCGGCTTTTCGAAGGTGAAGGTGATGGTTTCATCCTTCGACAGTGGACGGCTCGACCAGAAAAACGCGCCTGGATTCCAGGATTCCAGAGCCTTCGTGTCGTGATCCTGATAGTGCGGGATCGAGGTTTCCACCTTCATCGTCGGCTCCAGCCAAGTCGACCGTTCCAGGGAAATCGATCCCTGTGAATCATTGCCGCCATCGGCCTTGATTTCGGCTCGAAGGATGTACTTTGCCCCGCTTCGATGACCCTCGACCGGAAGACGATAGCTGTTCCGAATCGAGCGGCTGCCAGTTTCACCTTCATGGCTGTCGGTCGCGATGACCTTGCCATCCCGAAGCAGTTCGACCTTGCGGATCATCAGCTTCTGTCCGCCACTGCTGTACTGGAAATTGGCGCGATGAATGCCGTCACCTACGATGGCGGCAGTAGCATCGAAGTCAGTCGATTTCCAATCAGTGGTCACTGTTTGCGGAGTCCACTTGGCGAAGCCTTCGCGCTCCGCCCCGCTCTTCGCTGGACTCATGCGCTGCTTGAACACGGTCATATAGCGGAGCTTGGAGGGATCCTCAATGGTGATGACTGAGGTGTAGCGCGTCGACTCGGCAGTCGGCTTGCTGCCGTCCGTGGTGTAGCGCATGTCGGCACCGGGAAATGGCGCGATGAGTCGGGCCTGGCCATCTTTCCACGTCGCGGTGGGCGGTGGGACTCGGAAAGCGATTCCCTGGTGACTCAGCCGCTCGAGATCCGGCCCGAGTCGCTTGGAAAAATCCTCCCATGAACGTCGGTCCTGCGGCGTCCAGCCAACTTCAGCGAGGGCGCAAAGACGTGGGAAAATCTTGTAGTCCGCGGCGTTGGCATCGGTGACGAACTCCGTCCAAATCGCGGCATGGGGGCCCATGATCAACGACTGCTGATCAGGCG
The DNA here is from genome assembly GCA_027487355.1 of Verrucomicrobiaceae bacterium. Classification (GTDB taxonomy): domain Bacteria; phylum Verrucomicrobiota; class Verrucomicrobiia; order Verrucomicrobiales; family Akkermansiaceae; genus Luteolibacter. The sequence continues at coordinate 4,052 of JAIYDT010000197.1, read as the reverse complement.
TGAGATTGCCTCCGGAAGTTGGATCAAACGAATAGGTCTTCGAGGTTTCGATGTTGCCCGCCCACCAATGGCTCTTGGGTTCGTCGGGGCCACCGTAGCCCATGTCGAAGTAACAGAACGGCCCCGCCGCCATGATGACCGGGTGGCCCTTTTTCGCGGCCTCAAAGCCAGGTCCCGTTCCGGTCCAGGCCATGACGGTGGTGTCTTCGCGCAGCTTGCCACCGCCGAGGATTTCATTCCATCCGATCATCCGCCGCTGGTGACCGCCGATGATGGTTTCCAGGCGACGGGTGAAATGGTTCTGCACCGCGCTGAGGTTGGCGAGCTTCTCACGCGTCATCAGCTCCTTGACCGCCGGGTCCTTTGACCAGGCCTCGTGGTTCACCTCATCGCCGCCGATGTGGATGTATTGGAACGGGAAAAGCGAGGCGACCTCACGCATGATGTCATCGACCATCCGATAGTTCTCCTCGCGGGCCGGCGAAATGACGTTCGATTTCACACCTTGCACGGAAACGGTATCATCTCCCACGGAAGGCAGCGTCTCCGGATAGGCCGTCGTCACGGCGAGGCAGTGCCCGGGAAGATCGATTTCCGGTAGGATGTCGATGTGCCGCTCGGCCGCGTAGGCAACGATCTCGCGGATCTGCTCCTGGGTGTAGAAGCCGCCGTAGCGCTTGTGGGTTTCGCCTTCGCGGGTGTTGGGCAGCTTGCACTCGGTGCCGCGCCAGGCGCCGATCTCGGTGAGCTTCGGCCAGGACTTGATCTCGATGCGCCAGCCATCGTCATCGGTGAGATGCCAGTGGAAGACGTTCATCTTCCGCGCCGCCATCGCATCGAGGAGATGCTTCACATAGTCGGGCCCAAAGAAGTGTCGCGATTCATCGAGCATGAACCCACGCCAGCCGAAGCGCGGTTGATCCTTGATGCGGGTGCAGGCGGCCGACCATTCCACGCCATCAACCTTGGTCGGGGAGAATGCCGCCGGAGGGAAAAGCTGCCGCAGCGTCTGGATGCCATGGAAAAGGCCTTCGCTGTCCGCCGCGGTCAGTTGCACCTGGCCGGTCGTGATGTTGAGCTGATAGCCTTCCTTTCCGGCGGAAGCCCTGAGGCTTTCATCGATGCCGATCCGCACGCGGGCCTCGGTGGAGACGACCTTCAGCGGAAATCCGGTGGGAAGCCTCAGACCCGCCGCGAGCTTCTCGGCCTCCTTGGCGGCTGCGGGAGAGTTGGTCTGGATCTGATCCTCCGCCTTCAGGGTGAACTTACCCAGGGCTTGTTGGACTGAGGCGGGAAGCGGAACCTGGCCCTGGGTCAGGGCCGAGAATCCAACGAAGAGGACTGGGGCAAGATGGCGAAGCATATCAGAAAACAAAAAGAGTGACCGGCATCAAACGTCGATGAGGCCGGCAATGTTTCGGGAAAGCACTGGTCGGTCCAGCCAACCGCCTTTCGGCTCAATATCCCAACCACGGAGCCAGCCATTTCTCGCACTCCTCGACCGTGATGCCCTTGCGCCTCGCGTAGTCCTCGATCTGATCCTTCTGCAGTTCCGAGATCATGAAGTAGTGGCTTTCGGGATGCGCGCAGTAGAGGCCGGAAACAGCGGAGCCCGGGTGCATGGCCATGCTTTCCGTCAGGGTGACGCCGGTCTTCTCCGATGCTCCTAGTAGATCGAAAAGAATCGGCTTTTCCGTGTGGTCCGGCTGCGCGGGATAGCCCGGCGCGGGACGGATGCCGCGGTAGTTCTCCTTGATGAGCTGCTCGCTGGTGAACTCGTCCGGACGCTCGTAGCCCCACGCGACACGGGCGCGATGGTGAAGCAGCTCGGCAAAGGCCTCCGCCAGACGGTCGGCGATGGCCTTGGTCATGATCGATTGATAGGGATCGCTCGCGGCATCGAATTCGTCCGCCAGTTCATCCGCGCCATGGATGCCGACGACGAACGATCCGATGAAGTCAGGGGTGGAGCAAGACACAGGCGCGAAGTAATCACTGAGCGCTTCGTTCGGCTTTCCGCTGTCTTTCTTGATCTGCTGGCGCAGCGCGTGGAAACGGGTCTGCTCGCTGGTTCTTGAATCATTCTTCCAGACGATGATGTCGTCTCCCTCGGCATTCGCAGGAAAGAACCCGAAGGTGCCGCGCGCGGTGAAGCGCTGTTCGGCGATGATCTTGTCTAGCAGTTGAAGCGCATCGGCATGCAGCTTGCGGGCCTCGACGACGACTTCCGGATTGGTCGATTGGAAACGCTTTTCATCCATCTTCCAAACGCCGCGCAACTCCCAGGAGTGGAAGAACGGGGTCCAGTCGATGTAGCTCGAAAGCTCTCGGAGGGTGATCGGGATGATCTCGTTTTCGGCAAAGCCGGCCTCGTAGGAACGATCGCGATGACAGATCTCCGGCGCGCTTTCCCGACTCTCGATCGTGCGCGTGCCGGTGAAGGTGGGTTGCGCGATATCGACCGTGGACCAATCCGTTTGGCGGGCATTGGCACGGGCGTGATTGAGCGAGAGCGTCGCCTTCTTCGGGCCGTCGGCATACTGCTTGCGGAGCTTTTCATGCCGGGCGTTGTTCTCCGCCACGAACGGAGCACGCTGATCTTCCGAAAGCAGGGCCGTGGTCACCGGCACCGAGCGCGAGGCGTCGAGCACGTGCACCACCGGGCCGCTGTAATGCTGGGCGATCTTGATCGCGGTGTGGGCCGCGCTGGTGGTCGCGCCGCCGATGAGCAACGGAATGCCACGCTGGGCGAAGCCGCGCTTCTCCATTTCCTTCGCGACGTGGACCATCTCGTCGAGCGAGGGGGTGATGAGTCCGGAAAGCCCGATGACGTCCGCTCCGATCTCGACCGCCTTGTCGAGGATCTTGTCGCAGGCGACCATGACGCCCATGTCGGTGACCTCGTAGCCGTTGCAGGCGAGGACCACGCCGACGATATTCTTGCCGATGTCGTGCACGTCGCCCTTCACCGTGGCGATGAGGAAACGTCCGGCAGAGCGCGCGCGTTCGGCGCGCTTGAGCGCCTCGTCGTCGCTGATGCCGGGATGCTCGGATTTGATCCGGGCGATGTCTCCAGCGAGCATCTCGACCTTTTCTGCCTCCATGAACGGATTCAGGTAGGCCACCGATTTCTTCATCACGCGGGCGGATTTCACCACCTGCGGCAGGAACATCTTGCCCGCGCCGAAGAGGTCGCCGACCACGCTCATGCCATCCATGAGTGGCCCCTCGATCACACTGAGCGGCTTCTTGTATTTCGCGAGGGCCTCGGCGGTGTCCTCATCGACAAAGCGGTCGATGCCCTTCAACAAGGCATGTTCCAGACGCTTCTCGACGGAGACCTCGCGCCACGAAAGATCCTCCTCGATCTTCTTCGCGCCGGTCTTGCCCTTGAAGCGCTCGGCGAACTCCAGCAGGCGGTCGGTGGCATCGGGCCGACGATTGAGCAGCACATCCTCGACATGCTCTAACAGATCCTTCGGGATTTCGTCGTACACTTCCAGCATGCCCGCGTTGACGATGCCCATGTCCATGCCCGCCCTGCCGGCGTGATAGAGGAAGGCCGAGTGCATCGCCTCGCGCACCGGGTTGTTACCACGGAAGGAAAAGGAAATGTTGGAGACGCCGCCGGACACACGTGCGCCGGTGAGGTTCTCCTTGATCCAACGGGTGGCGTTGATGAAGTCGACGCCGTAGTTGTTGTGCTCCTCGATGCCGGTGCCGACGGTGAGGATATTCGGGTCGAAAATGATGTCGTCGCCCGCGAAGCCAACCTCATCGACCAGGATGCGGTAGGCCCTTTCGCAAATGCGGATCTTCTCGTCATAGGTCGCGGCCTGGCCATTCTCATCGAAGGCCATCACCACCGCCGCCGCGCCATACTTGAGGATGGTGCGGGCGTTGGAGCGAAACACCTCCTCGCCCTCCTTCAGCGAGATCGAGTTGACGATGCCCTTGCCTTGCAGGCCCTTGAGTCCCTGCTCGAGGATTTCCCACTTCGAGGAATCCACCATGATCGGCACCTTCGCGATGTCGGGCTCGGCGGCGACGAG
>JAIYDT010000333.1 GCA_027487355.1 Verrucomicrobiaceae bacterium | reverse complement strand
GGAAATTTCCAGGTGCGCGACCTGGCCCTGCCGAACGGCGTGAGCGATGACCGCTTCGCCAAGCGGCGCTCGCTGCTCGAGACGGTGGACTACCATTTCAAGACGCTGGAGAAATCCGATGCGCTCGACTCGATGGACGCCTTCTACCAGCACGCCTACAAGCTGATTTCCTCCCAGCAGGCCCGCGAGGCCTTCGACCTCAAGGCGGAGCCGGATGCGATCAAGGACGAGTATGGCCGCACGGCCCCGGGACAGCGCATGCTTCTGGCCCGCCGCCTCATCGAGGCCGGTGTGCGTTTCGTTTCGCTCACCGCCGGTGGCTGGGACCATCACGACAATCTCAAGGGCAACATCGAGAAGGAACTCCCGCCCGTCGACAAGGCCATTGCCGCCCTGATCCGCGACCTCGAACGTCGCGGCACGCTGGACTCGACGCTGGTCATGGTGACCTCCGAATTCGGACGCACTCCCAAGATCAACCCGACCGGTGGTCGCGACCACTGGCCGCGCGTCTTCTCGGTCATGTTGGCTGGCGGTGGGGTCAAGAAAGGCCTCGTCCACGGTTCGTCCGATGCCCTAGGTGGCGAGCCCGAAGAGGACATGGTCACCGTCGCCGATCTGGCCACCACCGCTTACAACCAGATCGGGATCACCGCTGACAAGGAACTCATGGCTCCAGGAAACCGGCCCATCGAAATCTGCGACGGCGGCCAGGTGCTGGATGCGATCCTCGACAAGAAGGCATGAAACGCCGCGCCTCCATCGCCTTTTTCGCGGCCTTGGCGGCCCTCCCGCTCCAGGCCTTCACTCCGGATCTCGATCTGGTTTATCCGCGCGGTGGCCAACGCGGCACAGAGGTCCAGGTGGTGTTCAGCGGAGACCGACTCGATGGGATCCAGGAGGCCCTGTTTTACGAGTCCGGCCTCACGCTTGAAGCCATCGAGGTGAAGGATTCCAAACGCGTCACTGCCAAGTTCCGGATCGCCGCAGACGCGCCTCTTGGTGAACACAAGTTCCGCCTCAGATGCCCCGGCGGCCTGACGGACCTGAAAACCTTCTGGGTGGGTCCTTTCCCGGTCGTGGAGGAAACCGACCCGAACGACACCTTCGACAAGCCACAAAGAGTCGATCTCAATGTCACCGTCGCCGGCGTCAGCAAGAACGAGGACGAGGACTACTATGTTTGCAGTTTGAAAAAGGGTCAGCGTCTTTCGGTCGAGGTCGAGGCCATGCGGCTGGGCCGGCTGATGTATGACGCCTACGTCGCGATTCTCGATCCGAAACGTTTCGAACTCGCCGCCTGCGATGACGCCCCGCTGCTGCGGAACGATGCCTTCGCCTCGATCATCGCACCGGAGGACGGTGACTACCGCATCCTCGTGCGTGAGGCAGCTTATGAGGGCAGCGATCAGTGCAACTACCGCCTGCACATCGGCACCTTTGCCAGACCGTCCGCCGTCTTTCCTCCGGGAGGCAAGCCGGGGGAAACGCTCAATTTCCAGTTTCTCGGCGATCCTGCCGGACCGATCAGCCAATCCTCCACCCTGCAGGCCACTTCCGGTCCCGAGCCACTCTTCGCCCTGGTGGACGGGGTTTCGAGCCCCTCGCCGAACCGGGTCGTCGTTTCACCGCTGGAACACGCCGAGGAGAGCGAGCCGAACGATGACGATAAGCAGGCCACTCCCCTGCCTCCGATCCCGTGCGCCGGTCAGGGAATTCTTGGCAAGAAGGACGATCTCGATCGCTACCGTTTTCAGGCGAAAAAGGGCGAGAACCTGACCCTGAAAGTGATGGGCCGGGCGCTGCGTTCGCCGATCGATGCCGTGCTCCGCCTCAAGAGCCAGGCCGGAAACTTCCTTGCGGAGAACGACGACCAGGGCGGGCCGGATCCGGTCATCCAATGGACCTGCCCTGAGGATGGCGAATACATCGCGAACATCCGCGACAAGCTCGGCAACGGCGGACCGGACTTCGTGTATCGCTTCGAAATCCTGCGCCGCGAGGCAGCGATCGCCGCGACGCTTCCAGTCGTCGAGCGGAACCTTTCCCAGAAGTGGAAGAGTTTTCCCGTTCCGAGGGGCAACCGTTACGCCGCCGTCATCAATGTGACCCGGGAGAACATCGGCTGCGACATCGCCCTGGATGCCGCCTCGCTGCCAACCGGAGTGACCATGAATGCCGCCAACGCGGCACGCTCGGTGAACGCCTTTCCGGTCGTGTTCGAAGCCGCCGCCGATGCGCCCGTCGCGGGGGGCTTGCATGATTTCTCGATTCGCTCGCTGGGCGAGGGGCAGCCCGTGAAAGGGGCGTTGACCGACATCATCCACCACGTCGAGGTCAACAACCAGGGCCCCTATCATTCCACGCCGCTGGACAGAATCGCCATGGCGGTCACAGAGGAGGCCCCTCTGCGGATCGAACTCGACACCCCCGCGGTGCCCATCGTGAAAAACGGCATCGCGCAGTTGAAGGTCCGCGCGATCCGTCAGGAGGGCTACAACGACGCGATCACCGTGCGCTTTCTTTGGTCACCTCCCGGCATCGGCACGCAGGTCACCATGCAGATCCCCGCAGGACAAACGGACGTCAACTACGAGATCAATGCCAATGGCGACTCCGCCGTGGGTGAATGGAAGGTCTGCATGCTCGCCGAGGCTCCGACTCCAAAGGGTCCAGTGCTGGTTTCCTCCCAGCTTGTCCCACTGAAGATCGCGGAGCCCTACCTCACCATGACGCTCTCCCTCGCCGCCACTGAGCAGGGCAAGCCGACGGTCATGTCGGGAAAGGTGGAGGTGCAGCACGAGTTCGCCGGAAATGCCACCGCCGAACTGGTCGGACTGCCCGCCGGAGTGACCACGCCGCCGGTGCAGTTCAACAAGGACCAGACCGAACTCAGCTTTCCCCTCACCGTCGCGGCCGATGCACCGGTCGGAAAGCACAACAACGTCTTCTGCCGCATCACGATTCCGGAAAACAATTCCACCATCCTGCATCAGGTCGCTCAGGGCGGAACGCTCCGCATCGACAAGCCGACCACCCCGCCGCCCGCCGTGGCCCAGGCGGCTCCGGAACCTCCGAAGCCCGCCGATCCGGCCGCTCCCGCGCCCAAGCCCCTTTCCCGACTCGAGCAGCTCCGCCAGCAAACCGCCAAGCCATGACCTTCCCCGCTTCCCGGCTCAGTCTCCTCTTCAGCGGCCTCATCCTTCAGGCGTCCGCCGCTCCGTTCGACGACGTCCAG
>JAIYDT010000571.1 GCA_027487355.1 Verrucomicrobiaceae bacterium | reverse complement strand
TTGTCGATGGCGTCGAGCTCACCGTCGAAGTACTTGAGCTGATCGAGCATTTCCTGGTTCCAGAGGCCGAGCTTCTTGAGGTCCTTGACCAGCTCGGCATTGAGGATGATGAACTCACCTCCGAGGTTCGACTTCACGAAGAGGTTCTTGTAGTTCGGCTCGATGCAGGGCGTGGTGCCCATGATGTTCGAGATCGTAGCGGTCGGCGCGATGGCGAGGACGTTGGAGTTCCGCATGCCGTGCCTGGCGATCTTTTCGCGAACGACGGACCAGTCCATCTTTCCGCCGCGCGGGACGTCGATCTTGCGACCGCGTTCGTCCTGGAGGAGGTCGACGGTGTCCTGCGGGAGCAGGCCGCGATCCCACTTCGAGCCCTTGTAAGTCGAGTAGGTGCCGAGCTCGGCGGCGAGGTCGGAGGAGGCGCTGTAGGCGTAGTAGGCGACGGCTTCCATGACCTCGTCATTGAAGTCGACGGCGGCATCGGAGGCGAAGCTGAGGCCGCGCTTGTAGAGGGCATTCTGAAGGCCCATGACGCCCATGCCGATCGGCCGGTGACGGCTGTTGGCGGTCTTGGCGGCTTCGGTGGGGTAGAAGTTGATGTCGATGACGTTGTCGAGGGCGCGGATGGCAACGGTGATCGTTTCCTTCAGCATCTCGTGGTCGATGGCCCCATCCCGGGTGATGTGGGAGTCGAGGATGACGGAGCCGAGGTTGCAGACGGCGGTTTCCTCGTCGGAGGTGTTGAGCGTGATCTCGGTGCAGAGGTTCGACGAGTGGATGACGCCGCAGTGGTCCTGCGGGGAGCGGACGTTGCAGGGGTCCTTGAAGGTGATCCAGGGGTGGCCGGTTTCGAAGACCATCTTGAGCATGGATTTCCACAGTTCGAGGGCGGGCAGGGTGCGGCCCCAGATCTTGCCGTCGGCGGCCATGGCCTCGTATTCGGCGTAGCGCTGTTCGAAGGCCTTGCCGTAGAGGTCGTGGAGGTCGGGGACCTCGTTGGAGCGGAAGAGGGTCCAGGAGCCACGGTCCTCCATGCGCTTCATGAAGAGGTCGGGCACCCAGTTGGCGGTGTTCATGTCATGGCAGCGGCGGCGCTCGTCACCGGTGTTCTTGCGAAGCTCGAGGAAGTCCTCGATGTCGTTGTGCCAGGTCTCGAGGTAGGCGCAGCCGGAGCCGCGACGCTTGCCGCCCTGATTGACGGCGACGAGCTGGTCGTTGTGGAGCTTCAGGAAGGGGATGATGCCCTGGGACTCGCCATTGGTGCCCTGGATGTAGCCACCGGTGCCGCGGACGGCGGTCCAGGAGCCACCGAGGCCGCCGGCCCACTTCGAGAGGTAGGCGTTTTCGGCGATGCCGCGCTGCATGATGGACTCGATGGAGTCATCGACCTTGTAGAGGTAGCAGGAGGAGAGCTGGGAGTGGAGGGTGCCGGAGTTGAAGAGGGTGGGCGTGGATGAGCAGAAGCGGCGGCCCTTGTAGAGGTTGTAGAGGCGGATGGCCCACTCCTCGCGCTTGGTTTCCTCCTTCTTGAAGAGGCCCATGGCGACGCGCATCCAGAAGAACTGCGGGGTCTCGATGCGGCGCGGCTTGGCACCGGTCTTGTCGACGACGAGGTAGCGGTCGTACATCGTCTGGATGCCGAGGTAGTCGAAGTCGAGGTCGGCGGTGGGATCGAAGGCCTCCGCGAGCTTGTCGAGGTTGTAGGCCTCGAGGAGGTCGGGGTGGAGGCGCTTGATGGCGACGCCGTGCTTCAGGTAGGACTTGAAGGCGGTCTTGTGGGCCTGCTTGAGCTTGTCGATGCCGTCCTTGAGGATGCTCCAGTCGAGGACTTCCTCGTAGATGTAGGAAAGGAGGATGCGGCCGGCGAATTTCGCGAAGTCGGCGTCCTTTTCGATGAGGGACTTGGCGTTGAGGATGATGGTGGCCTTGAGGTCCTTTTCGGTGATCTCATTGCCGACGGCGCGGCGGAGTTCGCGCTCGATCTCGGCTTCGGAGAGGTTGAGGTCGAGGCCGATGGAGGCGTAGGAAATGCGCTTGCGGAGGTCGGTGCCGTCCCAGAACGAGGATTGGCCTTCGTCGGACACGACGGTGACCATGAGTTCCTGGTTGGGGTCCTCGGCATTGGCCTCGAGTTCATCACGGAGGCGGGAGCGCTGGGCGCGGTAGAGGATGTAGTGCTCGGCGGCCTTGAAGTGGCCCTGGCGCATGAGTTCCTCCTGGACCATGTCCTGGACGTCCTCGATGTGGACGAAGGAGTTGTCGCCACGGCGGATGCGGTCGGTGACGCCCTTGGCGATGTCGATGGCGGGCTCGGGGTTTTCCTTGATGGTGAGGAAGGCCTTGCGAACGGCGATCTCGATCTTGGTTTCCGACCATGGGACGACGTTGCCATTGCGGCGGATCAGGCGGACCGGCAGGGCGTGCGGGCCGGTGTGGACGTCGACGGTGCCGGTTTTCTCCATGGAACGGCGGAAGGCGAGGGACTTCGCGACGTCGTAGGCCTCGTTTTCAAGGAGGGCCTTTTCGATGAGGAGGTAGAGATCGGCCTCGGAAAGGCGGAGGCGGCCCCCGTCTTCGAGGGTGCGGGTCAGCGAGGCGGCGACGGAATGGGCGACGTCGGACACGAACTGGCGGTTCTCGGCGGTGAAGATGGTGGCGTCCTCCTCGCGGCGAGAGATGAGGAGGTCGGTGAGGGAGTTGCCGATGGCGTCGGCGACGTCTTCGAGCGAGAAGTGGGTATCGGCCGATCCGCGGGTGACGATGATGTCGGGGATCGGGTTGCGTTTTTCCGTCGGGAGCACCTCACGCCACGCGTAGCCGCGATCGGTGGGGGAGAGGGTGAAGCGGTCGGAGATGACTTGCTTGAGGAGGAGGTCTTCGTTGGGGTCGACGGCGCGGTACATGATTGTGAATGGGTGAGTGGAAGGGAAGGTTGGGAAGTGGGTGAGCGGTCAGCGTTTGTGCCGGGTGATCGGTGATCGGTGATCGGTGATCGGTGATCGGTGATCGGTGATCGGTGATCGGTGATCGGTGGAAGAGAGGTGCCTGGTGATCGGTGAGAAGTGATCGTTGGAAAGATTAGGGGAGGCGGCGTTTGAGTGCGTTGATCAGGCTTTGGAGCATTTTGGAGATCTTCCGGGTCTCTGAGATCATTTCGCGGGAGCCGCTGATGATGGGTTGGCCGAGTTGCTTTTGGACCCGCTCGGCGATGTAGAGCTGGGTTCTCAGTTCGCCGCAGGAGCCCTTGCTGTAGCGAAGGAACTTGATAAAATCTGGGGTGCTGTCGCGTTCGCAGCCTTCGGCGATGTTGGAGGGAATGGAAATCGCGGAGCGCTGCATCTGATCCCGAAGCGCGAACAGCTTCGACTCACTCGTGGCGACACAGACGTCCACAGCCAGCTGGCAGCCAGCCTTCCAGACGTCGAGGTCCTCGAATGTATTGATGTCTGACATCGCTTCGCGTTTTGCTTGTTCTTCCTCTTCTCCGATCACCGATCACTGCTCACCGATCACTCGGCCGTTTACAGCTCATCATCCGAGACGCTGCTCAGCGCCGATGCCTTCTGATACTCCGTGACCCGGCCTTCGAAGAAGTTGGTCTCCTTCTTGATGTCCATCATTTCGGCGAGCCAGGGGAAGGGGTTGGAGACGGATTCGTTGAGGGGGGCGAGGCCGCAGGAGGTGAGGCGGCGGTCGGCGATGTAGTCGATGTAGGTCTCGAAGTCGGCGGAGTTGAGGCCGAGGCCGGCGACGGGGAGGCAGTCGCGGATGAAGGCTTTTTCGAGTTCGATGCCTTCCTTCATGGTGGCGCGGAGGTCCTCGCGGAAGTCCTCGGTCCAGATGTCCGGGTTTTCATCGATGAGGTCCATGAGGAGGTTCCGGAAGACTTCGATGTGGTTCGACTCGTCGCGCAGGGTGTAGCGGAACATCGCGCCGATGCCGGGGAACTTGTTCTGGCGGTAGAGGCTGAGGATCATGCCGAAGAGGCCGTAGAACTGGGTGCCTTCCATGACCTGGCCGAAGAGGAAGATGTTCTTGGCGAGGGCCTGCTTGTTGGCGGTGATGGTGAGGTCGACATCGCGGCGCAGGGCGCGGCTGTTGGAGGTGACGAAATGGTTCTTCGCGGTGATCGTCGGGATGTCCTCGAACATGGCCTCGCACTCGTGCGGGTTCAGGCCGAGGGAGGAGATCATGTAAACCAGCGAGTCGGCGTGGATGTTTTCCTCGTGGGCGTGGCGGCCGAGTACGAGCTTCAGCTCGGGGGCGGTGACGACCTCGCGGACGACGTGGAGGACGTTGTCGCCGACGATGCCTTCGGCGGCGGAGAAGTAGCCGATGCCCATCTTGATGATCCAGCGCTCGACGTCGCTGATTTCATCGGAGCGCCACTGCTCGACATCCTTCTGCATGGTGATGTCCTCGGGCTCCCAGTGGTTGTTCTTCATCGTCTTGTACAGGTCGTACGCCCACTGGTATTTCAGTGGGAGGATGTTGAAGAACATGGTCTCCTTGCCGTTGATGACGCGCTTGGCGGCAAAGGCCTGTTCGGCCTTGTTGCGATCGAGGGTGAAGGTGCGGGAACCGAGGGTGACGGTGGTGGTGGAGGACATGGCGAGAAAGTGAGGAAAAGGAGTTCAGGAAAGATCGTCGGGCAAGACGCAGCGTTGAAAACATTGCCAGAAATGTGCCAGGCGGGTCAACGCGATTTTGCCCATATGGTATCAACAAATTATTCACAATACCACATGTAGTGGTGGTGCGTGAATCCCGACGCGTGACAAGTTGTCGCG
>JAIYDT010000402.1 GCA_027487355.1 Verrucomicrobiaceae bacterium | reverse complement strand
TGCGGCTCGCTGCGGTCCATGTAGAGGTTGCCCAGCAGGTTGAGGTTGCTCTCATCGGCGAGGCCCTTGAAACGCAGGATCTCGAGGTTGATGGCGGCGTCCTCCTTGCGGTCCATGCCGAGATAGGCGTTGGTTTGCTGGAGCCAGAGCTGCTTGTCGTTGGGATTCTCCTCGATGATCGAACCGAGCAGGCTGGCCGCTTCCGCGAACTTGTCCTGGGCGAGCAGGGATTGGGAAAGGCCGAGCTTCCAGTCGCGGGAATTCGCATCGAGCAGATAGGCCTGGCGATAGGCGTTCTCGGCAGCCACGGCGTTCTTTTTGATCAGGTGGCAGTAGCCGAGCATGCCATAGACCCGCGGGCTGGTCTCGCCGAGTTCGATGGACTTCTGAAGCAGCGGCAGCGCCTCATTGGTCTGGTTCTTCGAGATATAGAGGAAGGCCAGGTTGGTGTGGGCACGGCGGAAGCGGGGAAAGCGCTTGATGGCCTCAAGAAAGGCGCGACGGGCCTCGTCCGTGCGGTCGGCCTGGAAGTAGAGGTTCCCAAGCACGAAGATCATCGCAGGGCTGATCTCAGCGGGCTGCTTCTTGGGATCGGTCGGGTTCTCGGTTTCCTTGATGAAGCGGATGATTTCCTGCTCGGCCTGGGCGAACTGGTTTTTCTCGAACAGGTCGCGGATCGTGGTCAGCGCGGTCTGCTCATCGGTGGAAACCTTGGGCTCCACATCAGACAGGAATCCGTAGCTGCCGACGAAGTCCTTGATGAACGCCGGGTCGCTGAAGAGATTGGCCGGTGGAATGATGCGGTCTGCCTGCGCGATCACTGGCAGGAGCAGCAGGGCCGGAATGAGGAATCTGGAGAACATGGCGGAAAGGGAATGGAGGAATGATGGAGGGAAAACTGGAGTTGGGATCAGCTCTTCTTGACCTCGAAGTTGAATGGGACCGAACAGGTTGACTTGATGGCCCGGCCTTCCTTGACGGCGGGCTTGAACTTCCACCTCGCCACGGCCGTGAGGGCCGCCTTGTCGAGTTCGGAGTAACCGGAAGACTGCTTGATGGAGCTGCTGACGACCTGGCCACTGGCGTCGATGACACAACTGACCATGACACGTCCTCCGACTCCCTTGCTGAGCAGCGTGCTGGGGTAGGTGGGAGGCAGCTTGGTGATCGGGGTGGGAGGAGAATCAGCCTCATCACTGCCCAGACCGTCACCGCCGCCGCCACGACCACCGCGGGTGGCGAAGCGGGGCACATTGACCACGAAACCACCGCCGGTTCCTTCAGCCAGGTCACCGACGTCGATGTTGAGATCGAGGTCGGTGCTATCCGAAGCCATTTCGGTGCTTGGGGCGATCTCGGGTTCGCTCGACTGCTCCTGGATGTCGGCCTCCTCGGGCTCTGTTAGATCGGGATCGGTCTCAGGGGGCGGAGGTGGAGGCGGAGTGGGCAGGGTGATGTCCACGATCTCGGCGGTGTTCTTCTTTTTCTCCGCCTCTTCTTCAGAGTTGCGGAAAAGAAACGAGACGGCTCCCCCGAAGATCACCACACCCAGCATCAGGGTGATGAGGAGGTGCTTGCTCTCTTTCTTGGTTTCCGCAGAAAATCGGGACATGCAGGCAGTGCAGGATGGGCGTTTCGACCCGGGATTACTTGGTCTGGGTGGCGAGTCCGATCTTGTCGATTCCCACGCGTCCGACGACTTCCAGCACCTGCATGATTCCCTGATACTGCGAGGCCTTGTCGCCACGCACCACGACAGGAAGGTCCGGGCTGGCGGCCTTCAGGGCGGTCAGTTCGTCCTCCAGTTGCCCGAGCGTGACGGCCGTGGTGTTGAGGAAAATGCCGCCTTCCGGGCTCACCGTGATCGCCTGGAGCTTCGAGGCGGTCATCGGCGCGGAGGCCTTTCCTCCGGCACGTGGCAGTTCGACCTTCACACCCTGGACACCAGCGGTGGTCATGATAATGAAGATCAGCAGGAGAACCAAGTAAAGGTCCACCATCGGGGTGACGTTGATGTCGTCAAAACTCTTTTCGTCTGCGGAGGCCATGGTCGGTGAAGGGTTGGGGTTCGAGCGGGCTCAATGCTTGGGGCTCGGCGTGGTGGAGGCGGCTTCGGTATCCGGATAGAACTCGGCCACCTTGGCGACGAACTCGTCAATGAAGACCTGCATTTCCGCCACCATGTTCTTGATGCGACCGTTCAGGTAGCTGTAGATGAACAAGGCAGGAATGGCGACCACCAGGCCGGCCACCGTGGCGAGCAGGGCGGACGCGATGCCGGGAGCGATGGAGTTCACGTCCACTTGTCCCTGCTTCGAAATGATGGCGAAGGTGATCATGACGCCGACCACCGTTCCGAGCAGTCCGACATACGGGCCACCGGCGATGCTGATCGTCAGATAGACGAGGCCATCGGTGAGCTTGTGGTTTTCCCGGACCAGACCGGCATCCAGCGAGGCGCGGATGGCCTGGACGGAGCGGCTTGAAAGGGTGGTCGTCGGGACGCCATTTTCATCTGACGTGAGCCGGTGGCGGATCTCCTCGGAGCCGATGTGGTAGATGTTGTAAAGGGGCGAGCGCTGGACCAGTTTCTGAATCTTGGGATCAGTATTTCCGCCAAGGCTTTTGACGCTCTCGCCATCGGCGTGGTCGATGGAAGTGAGGTCGGAGGAAAGCTTGTCCCACTGGGCAAGGAACAGGTCGGTGCCTTTCTTGATGGAGTTCAGGTAGAACATCTTCCTCGCTGCGACGGACCAGCCGAGCGAGATCATGACGAAGCAGACGCCGATGGCGATCCAGCCGTCGAACATCATGTTCTTGGCGATGTCACCGAACAGCGAAAGGTGCTCCATCGCCTTGCTGTGGCCGCTTTCGACCTGGTCGTTCTTTTCCTCAAGCGCCTTGCCCATGGTGGAGTCCATCGGGAGGCTGCCGGAGGATTCCGCGAGGGTCTTGCTGATGCTGCCGTTGGTGTCCTTCAAGGAGAGCACGGAGGGATAGGGCGTGCCGGTGGCGGCATACGTGGCGACCCCTTCGAAGGTCTTGTCATTGGAGGCAAAGAAGACCGAAGGACCGGCGAGAAGCAGGGTGCCGTCGGTGGCCTGACTGCCGTTTTTCAGCGCCCTGCCATTGAAGCGATGTCCGCCAATGATGGAACCAAGGCGATCCAGACCGATCTTCAGCACCTGGCAGCGCTCGATCAGTTCCGCCTTGGGATCTTCGGTGAGCGTGAGGGCCTTCTGGTCGATCTTCTGAACGGTCTCGTTGTAGAGCTGCCCTTCCGCAGGGTGAAGGCGGGTGATGAGGGCCTTGGAATACTGGTTGAGGAGGTCGATGGCGTATTTGACGTCGGTTTTGCTCTTGTCGAGTTCGCGATCGAGGATCTTGAGGTTGGTGGCGCGCTGCGACTCTTCTTTTTCCAAGGCGCGAAGCTCCTTGGTCAGGGACAGGGCCTCGTCGTCAAGGCGGTTGATCTCCTTGTACAAGTTGCGCCTCAGGTCGCCGTATTCCTTCTGCGTGCTGTCGAGTTCGCTGACGGCCTTTTTCAGGTCATCCCTCGCGGCATCCACCGTGCCTTCGGCCATGGCGGAGGTGAGGGAGAGTGCGCCGATGAAGGCGGCTTTCAAGGTGGACGGAATCATGGTTGGATGAGCGGAAGTTTGACGAAGGCCGGGTCCTGTTTGCCGGCGGAGGTTTCGATGAGTTTCTTGATGTCCGGGCCGATCTCCTTGTTCTCGGTGAACACCCAGCCCTTTTCAGTCGGACGGCCGGTGAGGGCGAAGGTGCCCTGCTCGTTGACGGAGTAGGCGAAGGCGAGGCCGAAGTAGATCGTCTGGACCTTGAATTCCCCACCGCTGGCGTCGGTTCTCAGCTCGTCCTCCACATGGACGGTCTGTTGGTATTTCTCAGCCTCGGAAAGGATGTTGCTGATGTTCAGAAGGCGCTTGGAAACGTCCTCACCCTGCTTGTCCGCAGGCAGTTTGAGGGCGCGCTGAAGGTCTTCCATGCTCTGCACCATCTTCGCGTCCTTCAGCAGCGGATCGGGAAAAAAGCGGGTCTTCTGGAGCACGTATTCCTCGATGCCGTGGAGCCTGCCGACCAGCTCCACCTTGGCGGCGGCCAGCTTGTCACGGGCAGTGGTTTTCTCGATCGTGGCCTGGTCACCGCCCTCCTTGCGGACCTTGGCGGCGGCGATTTGTTCCTTGAGGTCGGCAATCTCTTTTTCGAGGCCTTCCTTGTAGTTGCGGAGGACTTCCTGGTCGCGCGTCCAGTCGTTCTCCTCGACCTGGATCTTGCGCATGGTTTCCACCCACTCGCGGACGGAGACGCGCAGCTCCTCCGTGGGCGTGGGTTTCGCCTCCTGGGCACTGGTGGCCAGGGACGTGGCCACGATGAAAATGGGAATGAAAGGTCGCATGGTTGGCGTTGCCGGGACACAAAAGAGGGGGCACCGGCGTTTGCCGATGCCCCCCGTGTGACAGTTTTGTCAGATTGGCCGAGGGCCTTATTCCGGGATGGTGATGCGGTAGAACTCCTTATCAACCGTCTTCGGAATCGACAGCGTCATGTTGCCCGCAGCTTCCCAGGTCGTGAGTCCAGTGGACTTTTCGACAGGGAGGGTGAGGGTCACATTGCCTGGACCCGCTGGGGCGGCAACCACGACCTGGCCGACCGAGCGGACGTCCAGGATGGAGGCGGCCGTGTAGAGGCTGAAGGCGGATGGGTTGCTGGTCACGCTGGTCTGGCCGGCCGTGAAGTTCGCGGTGAACTGCGCGTTGGTCTTGAGCGTTCCCAGGACGGTGTTGGCATCGCTGACTGCGGAGTTGAAGCCGAGGGCGCTGTTGGTGGTTTCGACAGAGTCGGTGATTCCGTCGCCGTCTGTGTCGACAGCAGGGGCGGTGCCCTGAAGAACTCCGCTCGTGGAGAACTTGGTCCAACCGGCGGCCCAGTTTTCCGATCCGAAGGCACCACGGTAGGTGACATAAACCGGAGCAGCCGTCACGGTGGCTCCATTCGCCTTCAGCAGCGGTGAACCCGAAGCCGGACGTGGGTCAATGGCGGTCAGGAAGTTGCTGCTGTCACGGGTATAGGTCGTGTAGAGCGGATCCTGGTTGATCGCCGAGTTCGAATCCGTCGGAGCGCCGGTGGTGTTGTTCATGAACAAGTTCAGCGTGTTGACACCCGAGAAGTAGGTGGTCGCAGTGGCAGGGTTGACGCTGGCGCTTCCGCCGCCGGCGACGGCGTTGGTGCTTGTGGTCACAGCCGTGACGCCGGCCGCTGTTCCGTTTGCCACGGCGATGTTCAGGGTCGCGTCGTTGGCTGCATTGACCTTGGTGGACAAGCTCACCGTGGTGGTAGCCACTCCGGTGACTGCATTGATGACGACACCGGAAGCAGCCAGGTAGTGGGCGTTGATCGTGGAATTGGCGTTGAGGGCCGTAACGACCTTGGGAGCCCACACATCAGGGGTGTCACCGCTGAGGACAGGCACAGAAACGGGGGTCGTCGCGATGAGGCCACCCGTTACCGTAACGGTCAGGTTGCCGCTCGTGCTGACGTTGCCGGCAGCAGTCAGGGTGTCGGCCTGTGGGCTCACGGCTGAACCGAAGCGTCCGAGGGTGTTGTAGGCAACCCGAGCAGTGGCTCCATAGGACTTGTCTCCATCGCGGAAGAACGCAAGGTCCTGGGCGAAGTCGTCGATCACCGAGTTGTAGAGCTCACCATTGAAGTAGTCGTCGAAGATGAAGCCGAAGCTGCCCTTCTCCGTAAGCACCTGGCCGAAGCCTTGGGCGATGGTGGAGGGCACGTTGGACCGTCCTGGCCCGATCAGAGTGACGTTGAACATCCGTGGTTTCGACAAGGTGACGCCGCTATTCGTGGTGCGGGTGGCAATGGTTGCTGGCGTAGGAGGGTTCACAGTGAACGCAGCATCGTAGGCAGCTTGGGTGGTGTTGGTGCCCTCGATGCCATCGGCCTCGAATCCGGCGTCTGCAAAGCCTGGGTTGGCGATGGAGAACAGGAACTGGTGGTTGCCGGTGTGTCCGCTATCGAAGTCGAAGTTGTCGTCCTGGTTGTAGGCAAGGCAGAGGTAGCTGGTGCTGACGGTGCCGCCGAAGAATTCGATGCCGTCGTCCAGGTTTGCAAACACTTCGACGTGGTCGATCACGGTGCCTGCACCCACGCCACCAAGGGTAAGACCATTGATTTCCCGTCCCGGGGCGAACTCGTAACCACCGTGGCGGATGGAAACGTAGCGAAGAACTCCGCTGTCGTCGTTGTCGTCGCGCGGCACTCCGGTATCAAATCCATATTCCGTGGCATCGGCGAGGCCGTCACCGTCGTCGGATGGGGTTCCAGCTGGAGCGAATCCTTCAATCTCGGCGTTTCCGAGGTTGGTGCCGGCAAGGGCATTGAGATGACAGACGTAAGCGTTGCCGAGTAGGACGACTCCGCCCCACTGTCCGCCATCTGCGACGGTTGGAGCTGGGCCCACGGCGGTGCCAACGTCAAAGGGAGAGTCGACGCCGTTCGCGGCTTCCCATTCCCGGATGGAGGAGAAAATGATCGGAGATGATGCGGTGCCTTCGGCGACCAGGCGTCCACCGCGTGCGGCGATCAGCGAGCCCACCGCGTCATCAGCGCGGTTCGTGGGTGTGCCGCCGTCGTTGATGGAACCATAGATCTTGGTGCCTGGCTGGATGGTGAGGGTGATACCAGCAGGAATGAAGACACGGTCGGTCAGGAAGTACTCGTTGTCCGCCGTCCAGGTCTGGTTGGTCGTGAGAGCACGGACTCCACGAACGCCGCTGCCGTTGGTGGTGTTGGTCGGAGCAAGAGTGGTGACGACGTCGATAGAAGCCGCACTGGCAGTGCAACTGAGGACGACGGAGGTCAGTCCGAGGAGGGCCTTGAAGTGGCGATATTTTGGTTTCATGGATGTGTTGGTCTGGGCTTGGATGGTGGCGGTTGATTCGAACAACCACTGCTCGGAAGGGTGAATCGGAGCTCTTGCCTTTGTGGCGTCAAATTGTGTGACGATCCTGTGACCGATCCTGTGACCGATCCTATTTCTGGGATTTGCGCCCATATCATTGGTCCTTAGTGGCTTGGGGGATTCAATTGGCATTCAATGGAGCCTGTTAAAGGTCAGTCACATATCACCACCCACCAGATTCGGTGTCGATTCACAAGGCCCCCTTCCAAGAGGCTGGAGGTCTCTCCCTGGAAACCACGTGTACGAAACTTTAGGTCTCTTCAGAACGCGATTTCAGCTTCGACAAAGTAAGTTCGGCCAATGTTGTCGTTGCTATAGACCTTGCCATTAAACTCGTAGCGGTCTGTCGCATCCAGGAGGTTTTTCACCCCGCAACGGACGGTGTAGTTGGCATACTCGGTTTCGATTTTCTTGGCCAGGACGAGATCAAAGGTGCTGAAGGCGAGACGTCTGACCTCGAAATCATCCTCGTTGGACTTCAGGATCGTCGGGTAGTCGCCGTTGAAATTGTAAGTGAGGTAAGCGGAGGCAGCCCAAGGCTCGTACTCATAGCCCAAGGTCGCGTTGGCGATGATCGAGGGTTGAAACGGAAGCTGGCTCTGAACGGGCGACAAGGTTCCGCCACCGTCGAAGAAGTAGTTCAGCGCCGCATCGATGTAGGTGAAGTTTCCGCGCAGCGAAAAGGGGCCGAGCTTGCTGATTTCAGCCTCGATCTCGATGCCGTTGATCGTGGCCTCATACTCACGGGTCTGACCTGAGGCATCTACCGCACTGTCCTGATAGATGATTCCTCCGTTGGTGAAGACTTGAACCAGCGGGCGATCCAAGCTTTTATGAAAGACACTTGTCCGGAGTGTCATGTTCTCAGAAGGACGGACCGTGGCGGCGAGGTCAAAGTTGTTGATGGTGGTTCGGTCGAGTTTGACGTTTCCACGCCGGACAATGCCCGTGGACTGGTCGGTGGAAGTCGTAGGCAGGAACTCCCAGAACGTGGGCCGCGCAATGGTGACCGACCAACCGAAGAGCAGATCGACCGCATTATCGAAAACTGAGGTTCCAGTCGTTATGGTTGGCAGCAGGGCATCCTGGGCATCACGCCTTTCCCAGCCGAGCGCTTCGACTTGAGCATCCGTGAAGGGAATGAGGGGAAGTGAAGCGACATCGATTTGATATTCTTCGGATTCCTGCCTCAGCCCGCCGGCAACGAAGAAGTCCCCCAACTGCAGGCGACCGCTGAGATAGATGGCTTCTTGGTTAAGCGTCGTATCGATGTTTTCCACTCCGCCGTCTCCAATGCCGTAGGCGTAGTAAGGTCCTGTGGTTGGATCACCGGTGAAATAGTCGGAAAGACGGGATGGATCCTTAGCCAGTTCGTTGTCCAGGCCGCCCAAGCTCCCGGGGAAGGAGAAGTTGCCGTTGGTCTCACCAGTGACCAGGGCATAAACCCGGGCGGAGGTATTGCGCGTCTTTTTCAAGTATGAGCCTCCGACTCCGATTTCGAAAACATTCTTGTCGGCGGAATCACCGAAATGGATCGGGATCGTAGCTCCCAACTGGCGGTGAGCGGAGTCTTCTTCGGTCTTGTCGGTGCGGCGGAAGGCAGTGTAGGTAACCTCATTTTGTCCGACGAGGCCTGCGATGGGGAAGATGGTCTTTAGTGGTGGCAGATTGTTATTGACGACAGGCAGTCCATTGTTGGTTTCAATCGACACTGCTGCGTCCTCACCGAGGATGGCGACGACCTCGTCACGGCTGTTGGCCCACGTAGCCGTCAGTGGATCCACGCCGAAAAATGCAGCGTTGTCCCTGACAGCTTGATCGAGCCTGACGGTGGCAGCATCGACAAAAGGCTTGAGAACACTTGCGGAGAAGTCTAGCAGGCCATACTCGAAATGGGAGGAATGGGGCCGCAGCTCGGCCGAGCTGCTGTCTGTGACAGCCCAATCGATTTTGACTCCATCTTCAGAAAAGCGATGACTGCCCTTGGTCTGAATGACCTGTAAGTCTCTTATGACAGTGCCGATGTCCCAGAACTCGCGGTAATAGACGGCATCCGCTCCGTAGGTGTCTCGGACGATCGGAGTATTGGAGTAATTGACGAGGTTGCCGTAGTTCTGTCCTCCCCCGCTGACACGTCGTCCTTGAGTGACGGTGTCATTGGCGGCGTGCTTGTTGAAATAGGTGAATTGGACCTTGTTGAGATTATTGATTTCCAGAGCGGCCGAAAGGAAGCCGGAGAGTTCCACTCCGCGTTCGTAATCATCCCTTATGAAGCTGCGGTTCTGGTTGTTGATGTCAGAGGTATTGTTGCTGTCACCCGAGGACTGGGCCAAAGCCACGATGACACCCAGCTTCATTTCGTTGGGCAGTTTGAAGGTCTGGCCGAAGGTGAAGCCGTAGGAGGCACCATTTTCGGCATCGTCGATGACCGGAAGCAGACTCTGGGACTGATGAAGCTGGGTCATCTTGTCTTTCAGTTCCTGAGACGTGGTGGTGGGAGTGGGGAGAAACAGCGGATTGCCGGTCGCCGGGTCCTTGGTTTCCAGGACGGGTGGGAGGCCGGGTCGAGGTTTCCCCATGAAGCCGAGGTCGCCGCCTGGATGGACGTAGATCCTGTCCTTGAGATTGGCATTGATCTCATACTTCGCCTTGAAGTTGATGATCTGCTTTTCAGGGAAGGCACGCGTGACGATGTCGATGGCGGCACCACCGAAGTCCGCTGATAGCTCAGGGGAGTAGGTCTTGGCGACATTGATGGCTTCGATGACGTTGGTCGGGAAAAGGTCCAACTGGACGGCCTTTCTCGAAGGATCCGCAGAGGAGATCTGGGCACCGTTGAACGTGGTGGTCACATAGCGGTCGGCGAGACCACGAACGACCGCATACTTGCCGTCCACAATGTTGGCTCCCGAAACCTTGCCGACGGCCTGACCGGCATCTCCAACGTTGGTTTTGGCGAAGTCATCGCGGGTGAGTCCCGAACTCAGGACCGGCGTGTCGGCTTCCATGTTGAGTCCCAGTGCTCCGGCGATTTCACCCTGGTACTCGCCGATCAAGGTTTCCTCCTCAAGGGTGTATTCCTGCGAGCCATCGTCGGCTGGCTTGATCCGGAGGCCCACCCTCAGCTCCGCGACTTGTCCGGGAATCAGGGTCACGGAGCCGGATTCGGCAAAGTATCCGAGTTTGCTCGCTTCCAGGGTGTAGGTTCCGGGGGGCAGTCCTGAGAATTTGAAGCGGCCTTTCGCATCGGTCTCGGTGGTCTTTCCGGTTCCGATGGCATCGATGATGGCTCCTGAGATGGGATCGAGCGAGGCCGCATCCGAGATCTCGCCGACCAGTTCACAGGCTCCGGCCGGGACCAAGGCAGCGGGCGTGCCACCCGGAGTGGCCACCGGGATGCCATCCGGAGGTGCGATCGGCACGCCTGCCAGGTCCTCCAGTGGGGTTTGCAAGCTGATCGCAGATGGTTGGGTGACAGGGCTGCGAAGCCACGCCTGATAGAGACCGGAAGCCCGCCCGGCAGCGCCTGGCTTCATCCACGTGTTGGAGCGATCGGTCTGGAAACCCGGAATCCAGACGAAAGGACCCTGCTTTGAGGCGGCTTGCGGGCCGAAGGCAACAAGCATGGGGGCCCCCAGAACGCAGGGGTGAAAAACCATCACCAGCATCAGCCACGCGGCCGTGATCCTGAGATGCAGGCTCAATTTCGTCCCTCCGCATGAATGCGCTGCAAGGTTTGGAACTGCCGGGTTTTGGGTGAGGAAAGGAGCCATGACGGGCGCTGACAGCCGCAGGCAACCCGCAGCGGAGCCGAACGCTAGATCGTCCACTTTCATCAAGAAGTGGCTCTTCGTGACGAATTTGTGACACTTCCGATTGAGCCGGAATCAAATCACTTCATCTTGTCGTCCTCGCGCATGTAGCTGCGTGGATCCAAGGCCTTCGAGATCCCGTGGATGATCCCGTTTTTCGCGGGCATGTCAGTTTTTACCAGGGTCGAATCTTCATTGAGCCACATTCTTGTCGGAGTGATGGAAAGGTAGGTCGGAAGGCCGGACCAGGTGATGATCTCGCGAATGATCCCGAAATTGGATTTTTTGCAAATTTCGGATTTGATGAAGTGGTACTTCACCCAGCGCAGGGTGGCTTCGCTCTTCGGCTCATCCCGCAAGGCCTTCAGCTCGGCCGCAGGCATCGCGGCAATGGCTTCGTCGGTCGGGGCGAAGCAGGTGTAGGCGGTTTCGCCAAGCTCGGTGAGCAAGCCGGACGCTGTCAGGATCTCGGAAAACGATTTGAATCCCGATGTCGTCAAGGCCTCGGCAAGCGGCAGCTCTTTCGCAGAGCTGGAGGGTTCTGCGAGAAGCACTCCAGGGCCAATCTGGGCAATGAGGCAAACGATCAAGGCAGCGAACAAGCGTGGCAGCGAAAGCAATCTCATGGCTGGCAGCATGCGTCAGCCGCCCGATCCTCCTAAAAATCTTCTGAAACGAAATCGTCACTCCTGTGATGTACGGGCGTCGTCTGGAGAATGGCTCCCTCTGGACGACTCATGCCGGAGGAGAGTCTGCGGCGCTCTTCTCTTGGGAAAAGGGGAGCCTCGATCTGAAAGGCTTCGGGGCTTGTCGTGGTAGCCTCGGGCCTGTTCCATCGACTGATTACCCTGCCATGCTGCCGCTTTCCCGAATCCACGTCCTGGTTTTCAGTACTATGCTCGGGACTGAAACGGCCTTTTGTGAAGTTCTCGACACATTGGTGCTTGGCGACGAGGTCTCCGAGTCCGGGCACCAGCTCCAGGTCGAACGCTCTGAGATCCAGTCCGGCCTGTTGGGCGAGAAAGCACGCCGACTTCTTCCCGGAGGAGCCCAGCCCTGGCAGGGAGGCACGTTGACGTTCTCGCTCAAGGTGGATCCCGAGGCGCAGAACTATTTCACGATCCGACTCTCGGGAGACGAGGTGAGCCACAACCAACTGACGCTTCATCTTGACGGTCGGCAGATTGGCTACCGCCACCTTGGCGACATCGAGGCGCTCGATGTGGGCACTGATGCCCCGGCCTATCCTGGGCGCTTCATGTATCGGACGAACCCGTTGCCGCTTTCCCTGACAAAAGGCCGGCAGGAGGTGGCACTGGAGATTCGCGCCACCGGGCCGATTTGGGGATATGGCACGAAGTTCGAGCAATATCAGAAGCCGATGGTTGAACCCACTCGCGGGATCTATCGGGTTTACAGCCACACCGACGGTTGCTTCACGCCGCCATCGGATGAAAAGCAGGGAACTTCGCCTGAAAAGCCCGAGCCACGACCCACTCCGGGCCCCGAGGTGTTGGAGGCGCTGAAAGCCCGGGTCAACGGACAGATCGACGGTCTGCTGAAGGATCCGAAGCGGCCCGCCAACCAGATGCAGACGCTGTTTCTCGCGAAAGCCACCTTCGAAAACTGGACCCGCGCTCATGACCGGCCTGAAGCGCTGGTGAAGATCCAGGTGAGTCTGGACGCCCTCTATCAGGCCTACGTGAAAAACCCGAAGCTCGCCGAAGCCGAGCCTTCGACCTACAATCCCGACTGGTTCGGACTCGGGCCCTCGGGATGGGTGCTTGACCTGCTCGCTCCGAAACTCTCACCCGCGTTCGCTGAGATGATCGACAATGGCATGGGCGCCCAGGTGAAACGGCGCGATGCCTACCGCGACATGCTAGTGGCCTGTCGCGACTGGCACCGCGAGCACAGGCGGCTCTACACCAACCAGACGATGATCAATGATCTCTACGGCATCTATCTCGCGAACCGTGGGGTGGCCGCCGTCTCTCCGGCGGATGCCCTTCCGGAAGAGCGGGCGTTGCGATATCTTTACGAATCGATGGGACTTGAGCCGTGGCTCGGAAGCGAGAAGGATGGGAAGCCGCTCAAACCACTAGGAGACTCGTACTTCCAGCTCACCCGAAAGGGACTCACGAAGGAGCTCGGATTCGTGGGAAACTATGGCGAGGTGATCGACTGGGTCACGCAGATCTACGACGCCACTCGTCCCTCACCCGACAAGCCGGGCGATCCGCAGATCAAGGCCCAGTTGGTGAAGATTGCCCGCGCCCGTGCTCCCTTCCGCTATCCGATGCTGGATGCCGATGGCCATCGCGCGATGGTGCAGGAAACGATTGTCGGCTGGAGGGATGTCCATTTCCCCGGTGATGTGACCTACACCCAGCGACCTTCCTGGGACGGAACGCCCGTCGAGGTGGCGGCCGCAACCCTCGATCCGGTGCTGGTGGGGGGCGTGGAGCAGATGGCGGTCGACAATCAGTTTTACCAAACAATGGCAGAGCACATGTCCAACAAGGGCTTTCGCGTCACCGCCGGGCTGCTTCCGGTGCCGCGCTGCCTTGAGGAGTTGAAGGCGGTGCCGCCGACCGGGAAACGTTTGCCGATGTCCTGGGGCCAGCCGGACTTCGTGTTCTCGGATGAGGAGGATGGAGTCGTGGCCATCAAGAACGGCAAGGAGATCCTCTACGCATCCCTCTACTGGCGTGCCAGATATGCCATCAACTTCCTCGGTCGCGTGCATTTCATCACTCCCGCCTTCGACCGCATCGCAACGGTGAAGGAGGAGATCGAGTTCACCCCTTCAAACCTTGAATACACCCGTCCTGACTGGACCAACTTCGGATTCGCCAACGGTGGCCCGCGCTATCCGGAGACCTTCATTTCCGCCCACAAAGGTGAGAAGCTGCCGATCGCCCGCATCCCCGAGGGAATCGACTTCAAGCCCGGCCAGGAAAATGTCCATGCAGGTCGTGGTGACTTCTATCAACTCCGTTATGGTCCCTATCTGATCGCGATGAACATGAGTGCGGAAAAGACCTTCGATCTGAAAGTTCCTGCCCATAGAGGAAAGATCCGCAACCTGGTGGATGCGAAGGTGGCGAGGACTGATGAGTTGCTCAAGGTCGGGCCACGGACGACCGTGGTGCTTCATTTCGAATGAGGGCCGCGCAATTCTAACAGATCAAGGCTTTGGGCCATCCGGTTTGAGTTCGTCCAGTCCGACTAGGGTGAACACGATCGACTCCGCGATGTTGTCCGCACCGGCCTCGTAGAGGCAGGCAATGCGGCCGTCGGGCATCACATCGAGATCGGAGTAGGCTCCGGGACCTTCGTAAAGCAGCTTGGAACGCGACCAGGTTTTCCCGTCATCCAGGCTCGCACGGAGGGTGACGTTGACCCGTCCCTTGGTGCTCGCCGGATTGCTGAAAAGGACGAGACCCGGCTTGTCCCCATCCGGCCAGCGGTAGCGCTCGATGCCTGCCTGGCAGATGGGTTCGATCAGATTGGGATCAGATCTTTGGTCCTTCCATGTCAGGCCACCGTCGTCACTCAAGGCGGTCTGTCGCATGCGTTTCGAGGCGGCATAACTCCGCATGTTGAGCATGAGTTTTCCGCCCGTGAGTTCCACCACTTCACACTCGTTGACCTGATGGTCCGGCGTGCGGCCACCCAGTTGCCAGGTCTTTCCATGGTCGTCGGAGAAGATGACATGGGAAAAGTAATGCTTGGTGTCCTTCTCGATGTGGTCGCAGGGGATCACAAGTCTACCCTTGTGGGGGCCATGTTCGATCTGGATGCCGCTGCCAGGGCCTGTGGCATACCAGGTCCAGTCGGGCTTCTTGAGGTCATTGGTGATCTCAAGCGGCTTGCTCCATGTGAGTCCGTCATCGTCCGAGCGGAGAACAAAGACGTGTCGCGTGTCCTTGCTGGTTCCGGCGATGATACCACCTTCATGGTCGTCGCCTCGATTCCAGGTGCTGAAGAGAAAGATGGCTCCGGTTTCCCGATCGACCACCACGCAGGGATTGCCACAAGTGTTTTGGCCATCATCCCAAAGCACCGAAATCGCGCTCCAGGTCTTGCCGTGGTCGGTCGATCGCTTGAGCACGAGGTCGATGTCGCCGGAGTCTCCTGTGGATCCCTTTCGCCCCTCGCAGAAGGCCAGCACGGAGCCCTTGTTCGTCACGGCCAGCGCGGGGATGCGGAAGGTATGATAGCCATCCTTTCCTCCCGCGAAGCCGCTGAGAAAAAGCGACGGCGGCACCGGCGGCGGCGTGACGAGATTTCCCTCGATGGTGAAATCGATCACGGACATCCGGTTGCGCCAGGGCCTGAGTCCGATCCTGCCCGGAGCGCTATCCCAGTCCGACTTGCGATGGACCTCGGCCCCGTCCAGAAGGAATCGGGTCAGGCCCTTGGTCCGCACGATTTCGAACGTGAAGGGCACCGAGGGCTTGAGCAGGGTTGAGGACTTTGGCAACGGGGCAGTCGCTCCTGTGAAGAGCGGACCTTCGACAAAAAGCGACCCGCCCTTGCCATCGAATCCGAACCGACTGTCACCGATCTCGAACGACGCGGCACTTCCATCGAGTCTCTCCAGTTGCAGTGTCGCCCGCACACGGAAATCCCCGGCTCCCACCAACGCGTTCGCATGCAGAAATCTCCCGGCACCCTCCGCCGACAGTCCTTTCGGCGAGCGCTCCCAAGCTTGACCGGTGAACCTTGCGTCAACCGGCTCATTTTTGCTCACGACCAACAACTCTGCCGCAACGGAGATTGCCGGAGTTCCTGATAGAAGCAGCAAGGCGGCGGAAAGAAGAAGTCGTGCGGTCATCGGAGCGGAGGTTTGCCAAGTCGGTTCCGCTGATACGGAAACCGCGGGGAAATGCAAGGCCTCGACCTCTCGGCAGCCGGAGTCAGGCCTCGCGGCTGCGGCATTTGAAGTTCAGGCTCCAACAAAAAAGCCCCCGATCACTCGGAGGCCAGATGAAAAAGAAGTGCTCGAGGGGGGACTCGAACCCCCACAGGTTGCCCTACTAGATCCTTAGTCTAGCGCGTCTACCAATTCCGCCACCCGAGCAGGTGCCCCGCCTTGCGGCGCGGGGCGCGATAAAAGTCGGACGACTTGTCGTTGGCAAGAGAATCTTTGCAAAAATTCCGACGAAGGATTGGCACCCTTCCGGCTTGCTTCAATCCGCCCGTGCATGAGCATGGAGCCTCGTTGACCATGGAATCCATACGCGTTGAGACAGTCGTGAAACAATTCGGGGGCGTTCGGGCCCTCGATGGAGTCAGTGTGGAGATCGCGCCCGGAGAGCTGTTTTTCCTGCTGGGTGCCTCGGGCTGCGGAAAGACCACTTTGCTGCGCTGCATCGCTGGCCTGGAGATTCCGACGTCCGGGTCGATCCATTTCGGCGAGCGCGATGTAACGAAGCTCCCGCCCCACAAGCGCGAGGCCGCGATGGTGTTCCAAAGCTACGCGCTCTGGCCGCACCTCACCGTCGGCCAGAACGTGGCCTTCGGCTTGGAAGAGCGAAAGGTGCCCAAGGCCGAGATCCGCACCCGCGTCGCCGAGGCGCTCGACATGGTGAAGCTATCTGGATTCGGCGACCGCTCGATCGATCAAATGTCTGGCGGTCAGCAGCAGCGCGTTTCTCTGGCCCGCGCCCTCGTGGTGAAACCGAAGTGCCTGCTGCTCGATGAACCTCTCTCGAACCTCGACGCCCAACTCCGCGTCGAGATGCGCCGCGAGATCCGGCGCATCGTGAAGGAGAACGGCCTCACCGCGATCTATGTGACCCACGACCAGGAGGAGGCTCTCGCGATGGCCGATCGCATGGCGGTGCTCTCCAATGGCAAGATCGGCCAGCTCGGCACGCCCGAGGAGATCTACCGCACCCCGCGCAGCGCCTACGTCGCGAACTTCATCGGCGAGACGAATCTCATCGAAGGCGAGGTGCTGGAGTTCCGCTCGGGCTTCGCAACGGTGAAGACCGGAGGTGGCCCGATGGTCGGCCGGGTTTCAGATCCCGACTGGAATCCGACCGCCGGGGAAAAGGTCACGCTTTCCATCCGTCCGGAGGCCTGGAGGCTTGGCACGGCTCAGGACAACCATCTAACAGGAAAGATCGTCGAGCGCACCTATCTCGGCCAGCGCATCCAGTACTGGATCGAGACCGCCATCGGCCGACAGCAGGTCGTGGAGCTCAATCCCCATGTGATCCACGAGCCCGGAGAAACCCCGGTGATCGTTCAATCCCGACATGACGACGTGGTGGTCCTGAAGTCATGAAACGCGCGCTCATCATCTTCGGCCTGCTCGCCCTGATCGTTGCCCTGCCGATCACGATGCGTCGCGAGACCGTGACTGTGACGCCGGAAAAGGCGCAGGATCATCTGGTCGTTCTCACACCCCACAACGAGTCGATCCGCGAGGAGTTCGGTGAGGCTTTTGCTGGCTGGTGGAAAAAGAAGACCGGTCGCACGATCTACGTGGACTGGCGTACTCCGGGTGGAACCTCCGAGATCTCGATGGTCCTCGGAGCCGGCTTCAAGGCGGCAGCGGAAACCGGTCGCGAGGGGATTGGCGTCGATCTGTTCTTCGGCGGCGGCGAGCCCGACTTCGCCACGCAGGCCAAACTCGGCCGACTGGCACCGCTTGAGGTCTTCAAGACTCATCCGGAATGGTTCGGCGAGAATGCACCGGTGCCGCCTGGATTCACGGGGGAGACTTATTTTCCGCCGGATCATGTCTGGGTCGGTTGCTGCGTGTCGCGCTTCGGCGTCGCCTACAATCCCGATGTGTTGAAACGCCTCGGGGCCTCCACGCCGCAGCGTTGGGATGATCTTGCCGATCCAAAGCTCGTCGGCTCGGTGGCGCTGGCGGATCCGATGAAGAGCGGTTCGGTGGCACGTGCCTTCGAACTCGTCATTCAGGACCAGATGCAGCGCGCGCTTTCGAATGCCGGACCCGATCTCGAAAAGGCCAAGGCCGAAGGCTGGGACAACGGCATCCGGCTGATCCTGAAAATGGGAGCCAATGCCCGCTATTTCACCGACAGCGCCTCGAAGGTTCCGCACGACATCGGACAAGGCGATGCGGCTGCCGGCATGTG
>JAIYDT010000566.1 GCA_027487355.1 Verrucomicrobiaceae bacterium | reverse complement strand
TTGCGGTAGAGGGGTTCCCCGTCCTTGCCGATCGTCAGGAGGAGAGACCCGTTTCCATGGGCCGTGGCATCGCCGCCGCCGATCAGCAGGATTCCCTCACGAACGGTTAGAGAAACGCCGTAGCCGTTCACCTGCGGCAGATCACCGATGACTTTCCAGCCGGACTGTGGAGCCTTCAGATCCAGCGCGAACAGCTTGCGGTGCCAGACCTTTTTCCCGCCGTTCCAGGGCATCACTCCATCGGGGAAATTCGCACCGCCTCCTGCGAGGAGTTGATGGCCGATGACTCCGGAAAAGGCTCCGGCGAATCCATGGGCATCCGGCACTGCGGGCAGTTGGGCGGTGGAGACCGCATCGGCGTGGACGCCCGCGGAAAGGGTCAACGCGGCAGCGACAAGCGGATGGGAGATCGAGACGGACATGGCGGAGCGGGCTGAAGATTATGCAAGTGAAGTCAGCGGTGGCGACTTCTTCCTCGCTGGTTTTTCGAACAAACCAGTTGCCTCCGCCTGCGCGGCGCGAGAGGATCGATGCATGGGAGGCCAGCCAATGCCAGCGCGGGGAAATCTGGTCGCCGAATGCGCGCGGGTGATCCGCCTGCGGCTGGCGGACGGTGAGTGGCGCGGAGTTCTGCCCGGCGAGCGGCGGATGGCGGAACTGCTGCAGGTCGGACGCGACACGGTGCGGGCGGCGCTGCTGCAGCTGGAGCACGATCAGGTGCTCAGCCCGGCGGAAGCGGGCAGCAGGCGCAACATCCTGCAAGCCCCAGATTTGGCCGACGCCTCACGTCCGAGGCCCCTGCGGATCGGGATGCTGTCACCAAGGCGGCTCGAGCAACTGAGCCAGCCGACGCTTTTCGAGGTGGACCACATCCGCCGTGCACTGGCGGAGAAAGGTGGCTCGCTCGATCTCTTCGCACCTGCCTGGTACGAACAGAAGGACCCCACCAAACGGCTCGCGAGGCTGGTCGAGGAAGAGCCCTGCAGCGCGTGGATCCTGTTCCGCTCCAGCGAGCAGATCCAACGCTGGTTCGCCAAGTCCGGGGTGCCCTGCCTGATCCGCGGTTATCCGCATCCGAAGGTGGATCTGCCACATCTCGATGTCGACTGGGAGGCCACGGCGCGCCATGCGGCGGGACGCTTGTGGCGGCTGGGACACCGGCGGGTCGGCATCCTGGTGCCGGACGAATCCCTGCGCGGCGTGGCGGCCGCGGTGAAGGGCGCGACCGAGCTCGGCGAGCCGGATTTCAGCGTCTTTGACATGCCTGAAAATGGCAGCGTCGAAAGTGTGGTCCGGGCGCTTTCACGGGCCCTGACCCTGAAGAATCCTCCGACCGCGTTGATCGCGACGCGGGCGCGACAGGTGGCCACGGCGATGACCTGGCTGCCGTCGCAGGGCATCCAGGTTCCATCCAAATTCAGCGTGATCTCGCTGGCGTATGAGCCTTTTCTCGACCACCTGATCCCGGCGGTGAGCTGCTATCGGGTCGATCCGGAATCGGTGTCGAAGCAGGCCATCCGCCGGATTGAACTGCTTCTAACAGGCAACGCGAACCCCGGGGGCAATTCCTGGATCACCCCCGAGGTCGTGAAAGGCGCATCGGCTGCGGCGCTGCGCTGAGGGTTCAGGGCGTGCCGGTCACCTTCAGACGGGCGAACTTGGTGGTCGCGGCGTTTTTCGGGATGGTGACGGTGACCGTGTCAGGATTCGCATCGCCATCGTTGCTGATCACCACGCCTGCACTGGAGGCTGCGGTGTCATTGCCGATGGTGAAGACTTCCGGCCAGTCGCTGAGGCTGGTGCCGGCTTCGACGGTGATCGTCAGGCCGAGGTTCGCGGCCTTGGCGCGGTCATCGCGCTCGAAGGTGAAGATCAGGTTCGCGCCGTTTTCGGAGGAAGTCGGGAGCTGGGTGCCGCCCGGGGTCTCGGGATTGCCACCCTTGAGCACGAACTCAAGTCCATTGGCCACACCGTCCGAGTCGGGGTCCTGATTGATCGCGGTCTGGCCGCCGAGCGAGTAGCCGTCGATCCAGTTGCTGAAGGCGGTGCCGGTGACCTTGCCAAGGATCAACTGGCTGCCGGTCTGGGTCAGGGTGTAGCCGACGGGCGGGGTGAGCGAGGTGGTCAGGGTGCCGGTGCATTCGGCGACGACATACGAGGCCGCTGTGAAGCCGGCGCCGGATTCGGTGACGGTGAAGGCTCCTGAAAGCGCGAGATCGCCGGTGACCGAGAGCTTGTCGGCGGTGGTGTTCACCTCGACGGCCAGGGTGCCGGTGAGGGCGGTGTTTCCCGAAACGGTTAGAGTGCCGACGCCGGTGCCGGGGGCGATCGTGCCTGAGGCCGTCACCGGAGCCGCGACGCTGCCGCTGCCGGATAGGGTGGCGGTGGCCAACACCGAAACGGCGGATCCTCCAAGTGATGCTCCCGTGTCCACCACGAGCGTGCCGTTGTTGACCGTCGTCGCGCCGGTGTAAGTGGCGGTGCCGGTGTAGGTGAGGACCTGGGTGGAAGTGTTTCCGAAACCAGCAGTGGAAGGAATGCCAATGCGAACGGAGCCGGTGCCCGAGATGGCATTCGTGACCGTATGCGCATTGGTGCGGGAGAAGGTCAGGGTGCCGTTGTTGACCACGGTGGCGGTGCCGAGCGAGCCGGAGATTCCTGCTTCGCTCTGGCTGACGTCGGTGTTTCCTGGAACCCCACCGACGCGGACGGGAACGCCGGTGGCGATGGTCAGGGTGCCGTCCATCGTGTTCGCTCCGGTGAGGATGAAGCCACGGTTGATCTCGTTCATGGAGGCTGCGGGGTCTTCGAGTGAAAGCCCGCCTGATCCGGAGATCACGCCTTGGAGCTTGTTGGAGCGCGGAACACCAACGGAGCGGTTCAGAATCCTGTTAGAGGCTCCTGTTAGGGTGATGTTGTTCGTCCAGGTCCAGTTGCCCTCGATCTGGGAGAGGATGCCGCTGGTGGTGGCGTCACCAAGTACGATGGACCCCGTACCCATCGCCGTCGCTCCGTTGCGGATGGTGCGGAACTCCGAGCCGCCCTTGACGATGAGGTCTCCGGAGAATCCGGACCAGGAACCGCTTTCACTGAAACCGATGCCAGTGCCCGGGTAGTTGAAGAGGATCGCTCCACCGGTCAGCACGACGCTGCCAGCACCCGACACGTTGCGCAGCTTGGCGGTGGTCTTGTAGTCAAGATCGACGGTGCCCGGTGTGACGTTGCTGCGGTTGAGTTCGAATGTGGCTCCCGAGGCCACCGAGACCGCACCGCTGCCGATGCTTCCGGAGGTGCCGCCGTTGCCGAAGGCCAGCTTGCCGGCGGTGACGGTCATCGTGCCGGTGGTGGTGTTGTCGGTGAGGAGGATCGCGGTGGCCGCGCCATCCTTGCTCAGGCTGCCTGCGGTGATGGCCGATCCGGAGAGCGTGTAATCGAGCGTCGCGTTGTTGAAGGTGGAGGAGATCGGCGCGATCGTGCCGGTGAGGGTCACGGTTCCGGTCGTGGCGGAATCATTGAACACGACGGTGTCTCCCTGGAGATAGTTGGTGACCGAACTGTCGGACTCGAGCAGCCAGTTGGCGGTGGTGTCGACATCCCAGGTCGAGCTCAGGTTGCCCTTCCAGATCACATTTCCGCCGGTGTACTGGAGGACGACGTTGGAGTTGTCCACATCGTTGACGAGCTGGAACCGGGTGCCGGGAGCGAGTTGGAGATCGCTGAAGGATCCGCCAAGCGTGCCATTGTAGTCGATGATCTCACGCTGGTCGCCGGGATTCAGGCCGCCTTGATAAACCGGAGTGATGGTGTGGGTGCCGGACACGGTGGCGGCATCGTTGTCGTTGACCACGATGGTGTCCCAGGAGCTGCTGCCGACGCGGAAGGTCGAAGCCGAACCTGCGTCGAGGGTCATCGCCTTCACGTATCCGACCCCGGTAGCGGCTTGGGTGCCGGTGGCCAGTCTGGCACCGCTTTGGACCTCAAGCGAAGTGCCATCGAGGTGCCCGCCGATGCGGAGGGTTCCCTGCTCGATGGTGGTGTTTCCGGTGTAGGGGCTGGAGCCGGTGAGGGTGGCGGTGCCGGTTCCCTGCTTGGTCACGGTGCCAGTGCCGTCGATGACGTTCGGAAGGGTCACCGTGGCTCCGGTTCCATAGTTCAGGACCAGCGCGGAGTTGTTGGTGACGGCTCCGCTGCCGATGGTGCCCGTGGTGCCGCCGTTTCCGATCTGCAGGGTTCCGGCATTGATCGTGGTGGCTCCGGTGTAGGTGTTCGTTCCGGAAAGGACCATCGTGCCCGCGCCGAGCTTGTTGATGCCTCCGGCTGCACCCGCGCTGGTGCCCTGGGCTCCGAGGACCATGCTGACGACGAGGTCCGCCGCGCTGCTGCCGGTCACGTCGGCGACGTCGAATTTCTGCACGCCCTGAAGGTGGATGCCTCCGGTTCCGTTCATCGTGGCCGCCGCGCTGCCACTGACGGTCACGGTCGCGGCTCCGGTTGTGGTGTCGGCGAGAAGGGCGTCGTAGCTGGTCAGGGCGCGGTTCGAGGTCCAGGTGGCCCCATCGCTCAGATTGACGTTTCCAAAGCGGGCTTCGAAGCTGGTGTTCATCACCAGCGTGCCGCCGTTGACGTTGATCGTGCGGGTGGCGGGCATCGCGGTGCCGTGACCGGAGACGAAGACGTTGATGGCTCCGAACTCCAGGGTGGCTCCGCTGCCGACGCTGAAGCTCGAGGAGTTGAGAAGAGTGCTGCTGACGAGGAGCTTGCCAGCGTTGACGGTGGTGGAGCCCGAATAGCTGTTTGCCGCGCTGAAGGTCAGGGTCCCGCCACCGGATTTCTGCAACGACCCCGCTCCACTGATGGCGCCGGAGTAGGTCGAGGCATCACTGCGGTTGAAAATCAGGGTCCCGGCATTGCTTACACTGCCGATCGTTCCGGAGGTGCTGCCGGTTCCAATTTGAAGGGTGGAAGTGGCTCCGACCGTGGCGGCAACGCTGTTGGTCCCACCGAGGGTCAGGGTTCCGCTGGCCACCGTGTAACTGAGCGCGCTGCCCGTGACATTTCCGCCGATCGTGCCCGATCCGGAAATCGCGCCGCCGCCAAGGACGACGGCGTTGGGGATCGACTGGCCGTTGAGATCCAAGATTCCTGCATTGAGGGCAACACTTCCCGTGCCGAGGGCGGAGCCGGTGCCGAGAGTGATCGTGCCTCCACCCAACGTGCTGCCGCCCGAGTAGCTGTTGGCCGTGTTGAGCGTCAGGCTGCCAGCTCCGGTTTTCGTGAGCGATCCTGCCGTGATGCCATTGGTGCCCTGGATCGTGTAGCCGAGGGTCGCGTTGGTGAACAGCATGCTGCTGGGAGCCACCGAGGCCACCGAAAGGTCAACGATCGGGCTCGTCGCCGTGTCATCGAAGATCACGAGGTCTCCGGAGATGTAGTCGGTGGGGCTGCTGTCGCCTTCCAGCTTCCAGTTCTTCGATCCGCCGATGGTGTTCGTACTCCACTCATTGCTGTCGGTTCCGGTCCAGATGGGGTTGGCCCCGCTGACCACCCAGTTCAAGGCGCTGCCGGTGTCGACCAGGGTCTGCGACTGGCGGCCGCCGGTGGAGGGCTTCGTTCCAAGCACGAAGGCGGATGTGCCTGTTCCGCCGATGCTGCCGCCCATGTAGGTGAGAAGTTGATAGGTGCCGTTGACCGCAGTCGCACCACCGAGATTGATGGTCACCGAACCCGCCGCACCACTCGCCGTGAGCGAACCTGCGGCCAGCGCAGGCGTCGCAGAGTATCCGCTGTAGTTGCCGAGCGTGATCGTGCCGGTGCCGGAGAAGGTGAGATTGCCGGTGGTCAGCTTGCCTGCCCCTGAAACACCCGGAGCGAGGATGCCGCCGCTTGAAACAGTGGTCGTGCCGACGGTTCCGGTGCCGCCTAGAGTGGCAGCGCTTGCAACGGTCACCGCACTGCCGGTCTGGCTGCCGGTCACGGAAAGGGTGCCTGCGGAAACCGTGGTCGCACCGCTGAAGTTTCCACCTCCCACGAGGGTCAGGGTGCCGGAGCCGATCTTGGTCAGGCCGACGGTGCCCGTGCCATCATTGATGACGCCGGAATAGCTCGTCGAGGCATTGCTGGAACCGACCGAAAGCACACTCGCGGTGGAGTTGCCATTGGTGATGACGGCGGTGGCGGCGGTCGCCCCGGCCAATCCGCCAATGGAGTTGCTGAAGCCATTCAGATCCAAGGTCCCGGTGCCATCCACCGTGACGAGGTTTGCCAGCGTTCGAGCAGTGCCTAGGGCATTGGCATGATTGGAAATGAGCTTGCCTGCGGAAACTCTCAAGCCTGGCAGGAAATTCTGCGCCGAGATCCGCATGGTGCCTGCGCCCGCTTTGATCAGGGTGAGGTTTTGTCCATCGATTTGACCGGCGTTGCTGATGCGCCCAGTGAAGTCCAGTTCGACGGTGGTGAAGGTGCTGTCGCCGACCGTGACCGTGGTGTTGTTGACGGTCGAGGTTCCCACCGAGGCCCAGAAGGCTGAAATCGTCGCAGTGTCTCCATTGTTGGTGGCGCTATATGAAAGTGAGGTGCCAAAGCCAGGTCCAACACCGAAACCAACCGGGTTGCTGCTGATCAAGCCGGTCGATGTCAGGGCACTGGTCGCACCCGCCGTTCCACCGAGAGTGATGTTGCCATTCCTCAGCGAGAAGTTGGTGGCATTGGCCCCATAGGTACCGGTGCTGGAATTGAAACCAAGTTCGAGGGTTCCAGACCTGATGGTCAGGGCCGGACCATTCGCCCCGCTGCTGCCACCTGCGCTCCGGGCATCGGTGATTCTCAGAAGCCCACCGTCCACGGTCGTCACCAACCCAGTGTTAATGCCTCCCAGTGAAAGCGTCCCCGCACCGGTCTTGGTCAAAGCGAAGGCTCCTGTGATGGCACCGGTCACCGTCGCATCCACCGCAGACGAGGCTGTGGCATCGGCGATCGACCAGCTTTGTGCCGAGCCCAGAGCGATGTTGTTGGCGATGCTGAGAGTTTTGGGGCCGGTGAGCGTCATCCCGGCCGATCCGAGGGTGATCGCCGATCCCGTTGTCGTGATGTTCGCCGTTGCGTCGGAAATGTTCAGTCCTTGCCATGAAACCGCCGAACCGACGGTGAGCGCGCCGCCCAGCGAGCTGCTGGTCCAGGTGCCTACATCGGCAGTTCCGGGACCCGTACCACCCACCCAGCTCGCACCCAATGCCAGATTCGTTCCCGTAGCCTCCTTGGTAATCGGCGCAGCGGAGGCCGATGAGCAGACGACGATCATGGTGACCATCCCCAAGGTCAGGAAGCGATTGAACAATTTTGGTTTCATGGAACTTTAGTTGGTTTTCGGCCAGAACGTCGGCGGAATCCTCAACGATGCAATTGCCCGTCACTGGTCTTCTCACCAAACCAGATGATTCCACCTGTTCGAATGACCCTGTCATGCGTGATTCGGGGCATGCTCGATCGCATTCTGGACATCCTCCGATCCGCCGCGTGGTTCGCCCTGTCCACAACGGCCGGTGCCGCCGTGGTCGATCCGGCGGTCACCTACGCCTGGTATCAGGGAGGCACCGGCATCGCGGTCGGCAGTGACGGCTATGCGGTCTCGAGTTGGACCAACTCCGCCACCACCGGAACCCCATCGCTCAGGAACCTAACCTCGGTCAGCGGCGCGCCGATCCGCTGGAACGTGCTGAAG
Organism: Verrucomicrobiaceae bacterium; assembly: GCA_027487355.1. Classification (GTDB taxonomy): domain Bacteria; phylum Verrucomicrobiota; class Verrucomicrobiia; order Verrucomicrobiales; family Akkermansiaceae; genus Luteolibacter. The sequence continues at coordinate 1,014 of JAIYDT010000566.1, read as the reverse complement.
TCCGACGGCTCGCCCGCACAGGTGCTGCGCTTCAATGGCAACTCCGATGGCCTCTTCGCCTCGTCCTCGAACTTCGGCACGATCAGCGGTTCACGCACGATCGTCGCCTGGATCCGCCCGCGTGAAACCACCCGCGGCTTCCTCTTTGATTCGTCCACCTTCGCCAATGGCCTGACCCGCGCCCAGGTCAACAACGGCAGCTGGCAGGTCAGCACCGAACCCGCCAACGGCACCGCCGCCAATGCCGGCACCGCCACGGGTCCTGTCACGACCAACACCTGGCAGGCCCACACCTTCATCCTCACCATCGGCTCACCCGCCACCTTCCAGCACTTCATCAACGGCACCCATGCCGGCACCACCGTCAGCCTCACCCAGGCCGCCGCCCTCAGCGGACTGATCCTAGGCAACAACGTCGCCCCCGGCGGCGGGCTCGGCTTCGACGTCGATGTCGCCGAGGTGCTGGTTTATAACTCCGCGCTCAACACGACCGACCGCCAGGAGGTGGAAAGCTACCTCACCACGAAATGGTCGGGCCTCTCTGATGGCGTGAACAATCCGCCCGAACCCATCACCTCGACCAGCCAGCCCTTCGCCAGCGGCCTCGGCGGCTACAACACCTTCCGCATCCCCGCCATCGCCACCACCAACGCAGGCACCCTCATCGTCGCAGCCGACGGACGGGTCAGCGGTTCGGGCGACATTCCCTCGAACATCGACAGCGTCATCCGCCGCAGCACCGACAACGGCAGCACCTGGGGACCCCTCATCGTCACCGCCGACTACGGCACCAACACCAGCGACACCGACAGCTACCCGATCACCGGCAGCAGCACGGCGCGCACCCGGACCTCCGCCAGCGATCCCGCCCTGCTGGTCGACCGCACGAACGGCCGCATCTGGATTTTCTACGACAATGGTAGTAGTTTCAGCTACAACGGCTACGGCCGCACCATCAAGCTGGAGATGCGCTACAGCGACGATGACGGCCTCACCTGGTCGGCCCGCAAGGAC
>JAIYDT010000029.1 GCA_027487355.1 Verrucomicrobiaceae bacterium | reverse complement strand
TTCCAGGGATGGACTCCAAACGTCGGAAAGATGAAATCAGGATGTTTCTCCAACAGCCTCTCGATCACCGGCCAGTCGTCTTCGCAGGTGGCGTTGACGACACAGCGGCTGATGCCCTGCGATTGCAGGGTGGCAATGATCGGCTCCGGGTCCCCGAGGCGAGGATCATGCAGGTGGTTGTGGGCATCGGACCAGAGCATCATTGAGAGAAGATTCCGAACATGGCTGCGGATTTCATCCGCGATTCAGTCGGGATCCATGGATCATCGATGGAGAGCGGCTGATTCCTCTTCGATGAAGATGGCTTGGCGGATGGAATCCGCCGCCACGATCACTCGACCTCGACGATCAGATTGATCTCGACGGCGACGTTCAAGGGCAAGGCCGGGACGCCGAGGGCGGTGCGGGAGTGCTTGCCGCGCTCACCGAAGATTTCGATGAGGAGTTCGGAGGCGCCGTTGATGACCTTGGGGTGATCGTAGAAGTCGGCGGTGGAGTTGACGAAGCCGTTGAGGGTGACGATGCGCTTCACGCGGTCGAGCGAGCCGATCTCATCGCGCACGACAGCGAGGCGGTTGAGGATGACGATGCGGGAGGCCTCGTAGCCTTCCTCGATGGAGACGTCGGTGGGGATTTTTCCGATGACCTTGCGGTCGCCATCGATGGGCAGGCCGCCGGAGAGGAAGAGCAGATTTCCGGTGCGGACGCAGTTGACGTAGGCGGCGATGGGGACCGGGACGGTGGGAAGGCTGAGGCCGAGGGATTCGAGATGGGCGAGGGTGTGGTCGGTCATGGTGGAAAAGGGGTCAGCGGTTTCCGGTGGATGGGGTCTTCGGTTTGGTTTTGGCCGGAGCGGAAGCGGGAGCCGGGGCGGGGAAATCTCCGGAAAGGAGGGCGACGAGTTGTTTCCCGGAAGCAGTGAGGGAGGCGGTGGTGCCCTCGCCATTGATCAGTCCGCGGGTCAGGTAGCGCTGGGGGATCGTGGAGCTGCGGAGGTAGGTGACGATGGGCGTGGTGACGCTGCGTTCGCTGGCGGTGACGGCGATGGGCAGGCCGGTGCCGGTGAAGGAGATTTCCCAGGAGACAGCGAGGTTCTCATCGCCCCGCAGCAGCCAGGGGTAGCGCTTTCCGAAGGCGAGGATGCCTTTTCCGGGAACGGTGACCTTGAACTGGACGGGCTGGGCATAGACGAAGTCGGAGAATCTCAGTTCGGGGTTCTTGCGTCGCTCGAGGAACCAGTTGGAGGCATCGGCGCCGGCGAAGTTCATCCCGTTGAAATTGCCGTGCTTGTTCTCTGAGCCCTTGATGGCCTTGGTCCAGTCGTCGAAGCGATCGGACATCATCAGGGCGATCTCGAGATGGACGTGGGAGCGGGTGCGATCGATGCCTGCGCCGGTGAAGCCCAACTGGCCGAGCTTGTCGCCGAGTTTGACGGGATCTCCGTCCTTTACCTGGACCGAGCTGAGGTGGGCGTAGATCGAGTAGATCGGGGAGTTGTCCCAGAGGTGCTCGACGACGACATACTTGCCGTAGTTGCTCAGCCCGGCGACGGGGCTGATGTGGACGACCTTGCCATCGGCGATGCTGTTGACCGGGTCGAGCGGGTTGCCGGACTTGTCGCGCTCGAGCGGGGCGATGTCGATGCCTTCATGGAACTTGACCATGATGACCTCGCCATTGAGTCGGATGGGGGTGCGGGAAAAGCCGAAGCAGCCGCCTTCCCAAGCCTTGGAGGTCTGGCCCTCGAAGGTCCGATCCACATGCATGTAGAATTTCTCCGGCTGGTTCCGATAGAGGAAATCGTTCGCCGTCGGCAGGCGGACCTCATAGGGAGCGGCGGTGGAAAGGGGAGCCGCGAGCAGCAGCGCGGCGATCCAGAGTCCGGTGATCCTCATCATTCAGCGCTTTTTGGTTTCTCCGATGCGTGGAGCGATCTTGTCGAACATCTTGATCTCGAGGGCGGTGACGCCTTTCCAGACGACGAGCTTGCCATCGTCGATCTGGCGGTCGATCTGGACGCTATCGACGGATCGCCCGTTCACGCGGGCGACAAGCCAGCGATCCTGGTTGGTGGCGGTCACGGCGGCGAGGCGGCGGGCTCCTGCGGGCTTGAGCTTGATCAGGAGCCCGTAGGTGGCGCCATCGGCCGCGGGGATGGGGCTGAAGGATTCGATGTCCTTTTCCGAGACCTCGGACATCCGGCGGAAGAGGCGGACGCGTCCCGCGACGTTTTCGGGAAACACCATCTTCGGGTTCTCATTTCCGTCGGTCTCGAGGTGGAAGGTGAGCGAGGCTTTCTCCCCGGCCTTGCCACCGGCCTGGACCGGGAGCGGGATGAGGCCGAGGGTGGCCGATAGGAGCAGGGCAAAGTTGCGACGGTTCATGGCTGGCTGGGAGTTGAGCGGGGAAGAGGGCATCCCGAAAGCAAAAACCCCGCTCCGGCAGAAACCAGAGCGGGGAGTGAATGGGCCGGCTGGCTCAGCCGATGAGCTCGTTGACGAGGTTTTCCAGCTTCACGATGTCGGCCGCGAAAGCGCGAATGCCCTGGGCGGTCTTTTCGGTGGCCATGGCGTCCTCGTTGAGGGCGAAGCGGAAGGATTTTTCGTCGAAGGTCACCTTTTCGAGGTCCAGCGCCGCCGAATCGGAGGCCGA
>JAIYDT010000243.1 GCA_027487355.1 Verrucomicrobiaceae bacterium | reverse complement strand
GGCAGTTTGGTGGAGGTGAAGGTGACCTTCGTGCCCGGTTTCACTTCGAAGGGATCGCTCTTGATCTCCGTCGATCCGGTGGCGGTGGTGATCGGCAGGGTGCCTTCGAGTTTCAGTCCGGCGAGATCCGCAGCGGCGAGCGGCGCCTCGGTCTGGATCTCCAGCTTGAGGTGCTTGTGGTCCTTCGAGATATCTCCGCCGAAGCGGGCCTTGGCGGGCTTTCCGCCGAGGGTGAACTTCGCCTTGTCGGCATCGAAGGCGACAATGCTGCCCTCGGTGACCGAGATGATCACGGCCACGGCAGTGCCCTTTTCCGAGTTGAAGGTTTTGAAGCCATCGAACTCCTTATCTCCATCGTTCCAGACCGTGCGGAGACCGGCGAGGGTCACGGTCGGTTCGGCGGCGTGCAGCAAGGAGGTGGCGAGGAGCAGGCTGGACAGCAGTTTGAGCATGATGGAGACCTATCGAAAGGAGGCACCGAGGTCGAACCCAAATCTCAGCGGCCCTCGTAGTTACAAGGATTCGAGGGCATTCTACTTTGGGTTTGCAGGGATTCTCCGCAGCCAGGCAGCGAAAAATGAGAGGGATGTGGAGGTGTTCGCTGAGCTCAGTGGAAGAGAGGGCGGGCTGGAACCTCTCGACTTCGCATCCGGGAAACCCTATCTTTGAAGGCAGCCCGCTTCTTGAAAACCTGCCTCCACTTTCTGGTTCTCGCCCTGGCCTCCAGCGCCCTTTCAGCCACGACATTCGACAAGGATGTGCTGCCGCTGATGGAGGCCCACTGCTTCGACTGCCACGATTCGGCGGACAAAAAGGGGGGACTCGACCTGACCCACTTTTCGAATGAGGGCGCGGTGATGAAGGATCGGGCGATCTGGCGTTCGGTTTACGAAAAGGTCGAATCGCACCAGATGCCGCCACCGAAGGGGAAATCCCTGCCGACGGAGGAAGAGCGGAGGAAGTTGATGGCCTGGATCATGGAGGTGGCTTCGCGACCTGATCCGGCACTGGGCGCTCCCGATCCCGGGAAGCCCATTCTCAGAAGGCTGACGCGGCTTGAATACAACAATAGTGTTAGAGATTTGTTCGGACTGGAGATGGATGTCTTCATGTTTCCGGATCGGCTGCCGATCTCCAGCGTGGCGTATTTTCAGCCCGCGAAAGGTCAGCTCGGAGATGAGTTGAAGGTGCCGGTCCGCGAATACGGGCTGAAGTATCCGGTCCTGCTCCCTGAGCTTGGATTGCCCGCCGACAATCGGGCCGAGCATGGTTTCCGCAATCGCGGCGAGGCGATGAATCTTTCGCCGATGCTTCTCGAGCAGTATCTGAAAGCGGCGCTCGATGTGGTCAACAGTCCGAAGCTCATGCAGCTCAGCGGAACCTTTCAATCCCTCGTGACCGATCCTGCGATGCCGCTCCGCGCGCAAGCGGTGGAGGTGGTCGAGGAGCCGACCGAGGAGGCCCCCGTCTGGCCTGCGGCCAAGGAGTTTGCACCGAACCTGAACCTGCCGTTTCAAGCGAAGCTGGGCGAAGTGGTGACCCTCGACTACCAGTTTCGCTTCGCGATGCAGTCCGCAGTTGAGGACGGAAGTGGCGGGGTTTGGGATGCCACTTCGCGCAGTCTGGTGGTCAAGGCCGGCAAGCCGATCCGTGTGAGATTCGGCCCGGGCCATGCGAAGGCGCTGGTCGTCACGCCGCAGGAGTCGATCTGGGTCGCAGGCTTCTCGACGGCCGGTGAAACGTCCGGCGAGTCGCTTTTCACGAACTTCGAGAAGCAGCGGAAAGTCCTCAACTTCGCCCTCGGCATCGAAGGTGGATCTCCCGGCGAAGGTCTCACCGAACTGGCGGTTTGTGCGCTGAGCCGCGACGGCGAGAAAGGTCCTGTCGAGCTGACGGTCACCTTCAGTGGTGGAAAGACGGCCACGCTTTCCCATGAACTCATCGAGGGTGGTGGTCGTGGTAATACCTTCTTCGCCTTCCGCGCCCCGAAGGGTGAACATATCATCGGACTCCGACTCGATGGCTCGAAGTTCTCCGGCAACTACGCGCTCTTCGATGATCTCGCTTTCCTCACCGACAGCGTCGCGGCGTCGGCCGCCGCGCCTGCTGGTGTGCCGGTGAAATCGATGTCTCCTGCTGCCAAGCGCGAGGTCGCGGCAAAGCGACTGCATGGCTTTCTCTCGCGAGCGTTCCGTCGCCCTGCGGATCAGGAAACCCTCGATCGCTACCTCGGAGTCTTCGACGCTGCAGGCAAGCGGGGTGAGCTGTTTCCCGCAGCGATGAAGGCCGCGATCGCGGCTGCGTTGACTTCGCCGGATTTCCTCTATCTCGCTGAAACCGGGGCGGGAGATGGGGCGATCCGGCCACTGGATGACTTTGAACTCGCGTCCCGACTTTCTTATTTCCTCTGGGCATCGCAACCGGATGACATCCTTCTCGCTGCGGCTTCTCGCGGCGAGCTGCGGAGCGGTGCGGGCCTCGAGGCCCAGACCTTGAGAATGCTGAGGGATCCTCGCTCACGTGAACTCGGCGAGTCCTTTGCCGCCCAGTGGCTGCGTCTCGACCAGCTCCCGACCGCCAAGCCGGATCCCAAGCTGTTCCCTGGCTTCTACAGCGGACCGCTGGGAAAGGTGACCTTGCATGGATCGATGCTCGTCGAGGCCTTGCTGCTTTTTGAAACGGTGCTCGTGGAGAACCGCAGCGTGCTCGATTTCCTCGATCCCGGATACACCTGGCTCAATCCCCGCATGGCCCGACTGTATGGAATCCAGGTCCCGGAGTTTGTCGGAAAATCCGAGAACAGCGATGTGCTGATCGATGCCAAACTCAATGCCAGGTGGCTGCGTCAGAACTTGCCCGACAAGCGTCGCGGTGGCTACCTGACCATGGCCGCTCCACTCACGGTCACCTCCTTGCCCACGCGCACCAGTCCGGTGAAGCGTGGTGCCTGGCTGTTGGAGACGATTTTCAATCGTCCGCCGCAGGAGCCAAAGGTCGCGTTCGTCCTGAAGGAGGATCCGGTGTCCGGTGACTTGCCGCAGACGGTGCGGGCCCGCTTCGAGCAGCATCGCAACGAGCCCGCCTGCTTTTCCTGCCACATCCGCATCGACCCGCCGGGCTTTGCGTTGGAGCGCTACGATGCCATCGGGGCCTGGCG
>JAIYDT010000379.1 GCA_027487355.1 Verrucomicrobiaceae bacterium | reverse complement strand
TGTCCGAGCCCGACGGCGTCGCGTTTCAGGATCGACTCCCAGGCCAGGTGCCCCGAGGCGGCAAGACGGCGGGCATGGACGGGGTCCAGATTCTTTTCCAACAGCGGGTCGTAGCCCTCAGGGCGGTCACAAACCGGCACGAGGTGCAGCACGGACTGGAGCCAGCCCGCGATTTCCGGGTCCACGCAGCGATCAATCTTCTCCGGCCAGAACCCGCCGGCGTAGTCGAGGCGGTTGATGCCTGGCAGCATGAATCCAAGGGCATCCTGCGAGCCTGAAACGTAGCGCGTGCCAGGCGGATTCTCGAAGGAAAAAAGGACCTTCGCCTGGTGCTCCAGGCGCGTGTCCGGAAGCTTCCGACCCCAGAGGATTTCCGCCGCCCGGCGGCTGCTGGTCGCCATCCCGGCGCGGTCCATGAACTCGATCGTCGGCTCAAGCTGCGCCACGATCACTGGACCCGCCGCCAGTTCGGAAACCCAGGGCTGGTCGAGCCAACCGCCTGCGATGCAGACCCGGTAAGGCAGGGCGTTTCGGGCCTTGGAATCCGTGCTGCTGCGGGCAGGGAAATTCTCCGCCGGGATGCGGTCGAGCACGAGATACTCGATGCCTTTTTCCCGACAGAGCGCTTCCTTTCCCGGCGTGTGCCCGTCGTGGTTGACGACGAACACATCCGGGCGGAGTTGATCCAGATCCGGCGCGAAATCGAGCATCCCCCAGCCGCCGGAAACCCGCGCCTCGTGGACGCATTCCAGGCGGTTGAGCAGATAAACCCGCTCCTCTTGGGAGAACAGCGGCGGACGTCCCTTCAGCTCCTCGACGTTGGCATCGGCCCCCACGCAGACATGAAGTTGGCCGAACGATGCGGCCTGCTCTAGGAAGGCCATGTGGCCCGCATGGAGCAGATCGTAACAACCGGAAACGAGGACGGTTTTCATCAATTTCCAACTTCCAAACGCCAAGTCCCAATTGGATCTCAGAAAGGCGTGGCTTTGGAAGCCGGACTCACTGCACGACGGATTCGCCGCGCTTGCGCTTTTCGTGCTGCTCCTTGATCCACCAGTAGGTCTTCTCCAGACCGGTCGCGAGGTCGATGCCGGGCTCCCAGCCGAGGACTTCCTTGATGAGCGTGTTGTCGGAGTTGCGGCCGCGAACACCCTGAGGGGCGTCGAGTTTGTATTTCCGCTTCACCGTCACACCGGCGATCTTCTCGATGATGTCGAGCGTGCCATTGATCGAAACGAGTTCGCTGCGGCCAAGATTGAGCGGCTGCGAGTAGTCGGACGCCATCAGCTTGTCGATGCCGGTGATGCAGTCGTCGATGAACATGAACGAGCGGGTCTGCTCGCCATCGCCCCAGATCTCGACTTCCAGCGTGCCGTTGTCGATCGACTCGATGACCTTGCGGCAAAGCGCGGCGGGAGCCTTTTCACGACCACCGTCCCAGGTGCCCTTCGGCCCATAGACGTTGTGGAAGCGGAACATGCGGACGGTCATGTTGTAGTCCTCCTCGAAGTGGCGGCAAAGGCGCTCGGAGAACAGCTTTTCCCAACCGTATCCGTCTTCCGGCATGGCGGGATAGGCGTCGGATTCCTTGAGCGCCACGACGGCTGCCTCTTCCTGGCGGTAGTCGGGATAGGCGCAGGCGGACGAGGAGTAGAAATAGGCCTTCGCGCCGTTCTCCTTCGCGGCGAGGAGCAGGTGGGTGCTGAGCAGGACGCTGAGCATGCAAAGCGCCTTGTTCTTGGTGATGAAGCCCATCCCGCCCATGTTGCAGGCCAGGTTGTAAACCTCATCACATCCGGCGGTGGCCTGCATGCAGGCGTCACGGAGTTCGAGGTCGAGAACGAGGTTCTCGGCGCTCGGATGAAGTTGATACCACTTGTCGAGTGGCTTGATGTCGGCAACGACGACCTGGTGGCCGCGCTCGATAAGGACGCGGGCGAGTTCGCCGCCGATGAAGCCGCCGCCGCCGGCGACGAGGATGCGTTTGCTGGTGCTCATGTTGTCAGGATGTTGGTTTGGATGAGTGGGTCCGCCTCAGCGGAGAGGTGAGAGGGATTTTCTGGTAGACCGGGAGAAGGATCGATTTTGGCGGGCTGGGTTTCTTTGCCGGCTTCACTTGGGACTAGCGCATCAGGCGGGCACGAAGACCAAGCGCGGCAACCTGACCAAGGGCAAGTCCGCTGAGGTCTGCGAGCCAGTCGAAGACGTCACAGGTTCGGGAGGGAATGAAGGCTTGGGAGAGCTCTTCGATTGTCAGCAGAAGAAAGAGGATGAGGGTGATCGTCGTGATCCAGCGCGGCAGCCTTGGCAGCGGGCGGAGCGAAAAGGCGAGATTGCCGAGAAAGGAAAGGGTGCCGACGAGGATGAGGTGGCCGAGCTTGTCGCCGTATCGGTGCCGCACCAGGAATCCCCACCAGCGATTTCCATCTCCGCGATCGGCAATGATCACGATGACGATGAAGAAGACGAGGAAGGAAAATGCAAGTGTTCCAAACAGGATCCGCTGCGGGCCATTCTGATCCTTCATGAAGCGTGCTCAACTCAGGCGAAGCACACCGGCTTCGAGGCTTGCAAGGAAATCGGCATAGGCAGCGGCAAGTCCCTCCCGGAGTCCGATGCGTGGAGACCAGCCGGTTTCCCGGATGAGTGAGATGTCCAGCAGCTTGCGCGGCGTGCCATCGGGCTTGGAGGGATCCGTCAGGATGGTGCCGGAGAAGCCGACGGTTTCCGCGACAAGCGAGGCGAGCTCGTGGATGCTCAGATCTTCCCCGGTGCCGACATTCACCCAGTCCGGCGGTGACTCCAGCGAGAGCAGATGAAAACAGGCGGCAGCGAGGTCATCGACGTGGAGAAACTCGCGCCGTGGTGTGCCGGTGCCCCAGATCGTGACGCTGGAATCGCCGCGCACCTTCGCCTCATGAAAGCGGCGGATGAGGGCCGCCATGACGTGGGAGTTCTCCGGATGATAGTTGTCGCCGGGGCCATACAGGTTGGTCGGCATGGCGCTGTGGTAAAGCAGGCCGTGCTGGGCGCGGTAGTGCTGGCAAAGCTTCAGTCCGGCGATCTTGGCGATGGCGTAGGCCTCGTTGGTCGGCTCCAGCGGACCCGTCAGCAGGCAGCTTTCCGGCATCGGCTGCGGCGCGTGCTTCGGATAAATGCAGGAGCTGCCAAGAAAGAGCAGCCGTTTCACCCCCGCGCGGCGGCTGCCTTCGACGAGGTTGGAGACGATGAGCAGATTTTCGTGAATGAAATCTGCCGGATAGGTGGAGTTCGCGTGGATGCCACCGACCTTGGCGGCGGCGATCACAACCTGGTCGGGACGATGACTCTCAAGCCAGTCGAAGGTCGAGCGCTGATCGAGCAGATCGAGTTCGGTCCGTGGGGCGGTCAGCACGTCGTAGCCGCCGATTTCCGGAGCCAGACGAACCAGGGCGGAACCCACCATGCCTCGATGACCGGCGATGAAGAGCTTCTGGTTCATGCTGCATTCAAGAGGCACTGCAGGCTTTCACCAGGATGTCGCGCATCGCTCCAACGTGTGCGGAAAGGGTCAGGCGGCGTTCGTAGGTGTCGCGGCCTTGTTTGGCCAGACGGGTCCGGAGATCGGGATCGAGGGCGAGCTGCACCAGCTTTTCGGCCAGAGCCGCGCAGTCGCGTGGTTCAACCATGTAGCCGTTGACGCCCTCTTCGATGATCGAGGGAATGCCGCGCCAGTTGGTGGCCACCACCGGCAGGCCGCAGGCGAGGGCTTCGATCAGGACCAGCGGGAAATTCTCGGAGCGATAGAAGGAAGGAAACGCGAACACATCGGCTTCCGCGAGGGCTTTCCACTTGTCATCGCCATAAGCGGGAGCGGGCGGGTCTACCTTCAGGTTGGCAGGGGCTTCGGCGCACAGGGCCTCGAAGCTTTCCCGTGTGGCCTCGTCCGGCCATTTTCCGATGAAACGCAACCGGATCGGTTTCGAAAGCCTCGTCGCCGCGAGCGTGCAGGCCTTGAGAAGATCGAAGACGCCCTTGTCCTCATAAAGATTGCCGAGAAACAGCACCCGGAATTCATCGTCTTGGCGCTCGACCGCTGGAGGCGGCGGAACATCGAGACCGTTGGCGACTTCAAACTCCTCTGCGGCTCCGAAGGCCAGTCCCGGGACGGGTGTGTGTCTGGAAAGGCTGACCGCCCAAGCACCTCGACCGTAGATCCAGCGCCCGAGAAAATTCCTCACCGGGCTGGCCGCGAGGTAATCCGGGAG
>JAIYDT010000188.1 GCA_027487355.1 Verrucomicrobiaceae bacterium | reverse complement strand
GTAACTGCTGTCGGCATACAAGACTCCATCGATCCAAAGTTTGTAATTCAGGCCATCGTCGAGCACCCGGACGTCGAAGCCGCCGCCGTCGAAATTCTTCACACTGCCATCGGGATTGGTCAAAACCACGTCGGACCCGGTGCGATTGTTCACGGTCAATGATCCATTGGTGCCCATGCTGAGTTGAACCGCCCAGTCATTGTCGGTGTTTTTCAGTTGGAAGCAGGCATACCCCTGTTCGAGCTTCGCGATGGTGTAGCGGGCGGTCCATTCATAGGTCTTGAACTCGCTGTAGTTCCAGCCATCGGAATTGAACGCCTCGGTGTGCGAGGAGACGCCTTCCCGCGTCGTGGCGGTATTCTCATCATTCACAAACACCCGTAGGACATGGGTGTTTCCATCGGTCTGAAACCAACGGGTGAAATTGGCAAATGACGTCGTGGAGGTATTGCAGGCAACATGGATTCTATGGCCGCCCAGCGAGATTGGACGGTTGCCATAGAGTCCCACCTCGACGGCGGCATTGTTGACATTGATGGCCGAGCCATAAACCGGACCCGTATCGGGCGAGTCCACGTTCAAGGTGGGTAGAATGGCGCTCCACAGTGGGTTCGCGGGACTACCAGTATCGGTGAAGAGCACCGGCGGAACGGGCACGGTGAATCTCCAACCGGTGGAGCTGGTGACCCCAGCATGGTTATTGCCCGAGGTATCCCTGATCGCGCCAGCGGGAATCAACACATAATAAGTCTGATTCGTGGGCAGGTTGTTCGTCGGGTTAATGATCAACTGCGTGGTACTGAACGTGAGTCGCGTGGACGAGGTGACGTTGAACGATTCCACCAAGACATTATCGCTGCTCCGGTGCAACGCGATGTTGCCACTGCCGGCCACGATCGTTTCATCAAAGATCGCCATGAGGTCGGCGGAGGCTGAAATGTTGGTGTCATTGTTGATCGGGAGGGTGCTCCTCAAGGTCGGCGGCGTGGTGTCGCCGGCAGCGGTGATGACATAGTTCAGATAGCCTCCACTGACCTGCAAGGAGCCCGTCTGATTCCAAGCAAGCGTGGGAACGGTGCCGAGTGTGAAGCCGCTGGTGTCCGCGATGCCGCTACCAAATTGAATCAAACGATAGGTGCCATTGAAGCCGAGTGCCGTCGGCAGTTTGAGCGTCACCGCGCCAGCGCCACCATTGAGAGTCAGGGCACTGTTCACCTTGAGTGCCGCCACGCTGGTGTGGTCGGTCAGGTTTCCAACATCGAGCGTGCCGCTGCCACTAAAGGTGAGATTGGAGACGGTGAGGTTGTTGGCCCCGGGCGTGATCGAGCCTCCGGAGTTTACCGTGACGGTCGCATTCACTGTCCCGTCCCCTGCCAGGGCCGCGCCGCCACTGACCGTTGTTGGACTGGTGGAACTGCCGTCCACTTCCAAAGTGCCAGCACTGACCGTGGTGGTGCCGGTGTAGGTATTTGCCCCTCCTAGGATGAGGGTTCCGGTGCCGGTCTTGATCAACGAACCGCCCGCGCTCAGAACGCCCATGTAGGTCGTGCTGCTGTTGTTTCCACCCACGGTCAAGGCAATGGGGACAGGTGAAGCAGCGTCGTTCTGGAGGGCGAGGTTGAAGCCTGTGCCTGCGCTGAGGGAGGAGAGTCCACCGAAGCTGAAGGCATTCGCAGTAACACTGTCGTTGAAGACCACATTGGCATCCGCACTCAGGATCACGGTGCTGTTCTGAAGCGCGAGTCGATTGTTGAGGATCGCGCGGGCACCTCCCGTGGCACCGGCGCTGAAGCTGGTGGTCCCACTAAAGGTGTTGGCGCTCCCCAAGTTGATGGTGCCGGTGCCGGAGGTGTTTGGACCTGCTATGACAAGATTTTTACCGGCTGCGCCTGCGATCACCGCGTTCACCGTCAAGGTTCTTCCGGTGGTGTCATTGGCAGCCCCCTGGAAGGTGTTGGCTCCGGTATTGTTCAACGTGAGCGTGAAGGGGCCGCTGCCACCTGCGATGGCGACCGAGGCCCCCCCCGACTTCTGAACAATTCCGCCAAGGGTGATGTTCGCGCCAAGCGTGAGGGTTTGCGAATTGCCGTTGATATCGGCCACGTCGCTGCCGTTCACCCAGGCCACGTGGGCCAGGCCACTGCCTTGATCCCAGTTCTTGAGGGTGGTGTTCCAGGTTCCACTGGTGCCGTCGCTGTTACCATCACCGTTGGCGGCGATGTCCACACTGCCACCGTCCCAATATCTCGTCGCGGCCTGCACTGCTGGCAGGGCAAGGGCGAGAAACACCGACACAACTGCCGAAAGTCGAAGGACCGGCCCAGGAAATCGGGAGCCGGATGCAATCAGTTTCTGGAGACGAGAATTCATGAAGCGGATTACTCGGAGCCACTTTCCTTGCTTCGCTTTTGACCCTTGGTCAGCTCGGCCAAGCGCTCACGCATGGCTTTCAAACGCTCGGGGTCGCTGTTGGCGAGATTCGTATGCTGGCCCAGATCCTGATCCAGATTGTAGAGTTGCTCCTTCGGCGCGTCAGGTTTGAGCTGTCCGCTTTCACTGACATCGCTGTTCTGGAACAACATCTGCCGATAGCTGAGGCTCCATGGCTTGTCAGGTTCAGGCACGGTCTTCCCTCCTGAGCCTTGCTCGGGGATGTAGATCCACGACCCCTGGCGCAGTGCGAGGCTGCGGGTGCCGTGAAGGATGCCCTCAGTGCGCTTGGGCGGCGACTTTTCTGGATCGAGCATGGCTGCCAGCTCGGAATGTCCGTCGGGCGAGGCACCTGCCGGCAAGGTGGCTCCGACAGCGTCTGCCAGCGTTGCCATCAGGTCGATCTGGTGGAAGAAGCCCTTCTGAACCTTGCTGGCGGGAATCCTCTCAGGCCAGCGGGCGAGGAAAGAAACTCGATGCCCTCCTTCCCACACATCGGTCTTCTGCCCCAGCAGCTCTCCATTGGTGCGATGTCCGGCACGCAATGCAGCTTGCTGATATCGTCCCGCATTGTCGCTGGTGAAAATGATGAGCGTGTTCTTCGCCAAGCCCTGCTTCTCCAGCGCATCCAACACAGTCCCCACACAATGATCGAGTTGCTGGACGTAGTCGCCATAGATCCCGGCCTTGCTCTTGCCGCGAAATTCGGGGGCCGGGTTGATCGAGTTATGGGGAGCTTCCCAGGCGAGATAGAGGAAGAACGGTTGATCCGGCTTTTGATCGGCGATGAACTTCCCGGCCTCCTCGGCAAGGATGAGGTCGAGCTTGTCATCGGGCCGCAGTTCCATGGCCTTCTTGCCGCCGATCTGCTTTCCGTGCGCACCAGTGCCGGGCGAGTGGTCCACGCGGATCGGATCGTCCTTTTCCAAACCGACGATCCAATGATCGCGGACGAACACCAGCGGGGGCTCCGAGTGGGTGCGCGGCGTGCCGAAGAATGAATCGAATCCAAACTCGAGCGGACCGGGTTTCAGTTCGGCATTCCAGTTGACCTCCATCGAGGTTCCAAAGCCGTTGTGCCACTTTCCAAGGGCAGCGGTCCGATAGCCGACGGACTTCATCGCCATGGGAATCAGCACCTGTCCGGGATCGAAATTGCAGGCGTAGTCCATCGATCGCCCCACCCGGAACGGATAGCGCCCGGTGAGGATGGAATATCTGGAAGGCATGCAGATGGCACTGAAGGAGTGTGCATCGGTGAAGCGGACCCCATCGCGTGCGAGCGAGTCCAAACGTGGCGTGGCGATCTTCATCGCACCATAGCAACTGAGGTCGTTGTAGCCGAGATCATCGGCGACCATGAGGATCACGTTCGGTCGACTCCCCTTCTCCGGAGCCGCCAGTGAATGGGCGCACAGGATGGCGGAGAGCAGTAGAAATGTCGGGAGACTTATGTTCATGATGCAGACGAAGATAACAGGAGGCTTCAGGGCTCCACTTGGTGAATGGTTCCGTGGATCACGCGGTCCGCGACCTTCAGCTCGTAGCACTGGGTGGGAGCGAGGTCAGGAACGGCAAAGGTCAGGGTACACCCATCATCGCTGCGTTTCACCTCAGCGATGGACAGCGCGTGCTGGTTGTAGTGCTTCGAGCCGTAGTCCTTGGAACGCTTCAATGACCATATCTGCAACGCGCAGTCCTTGGGTTCCACCGGATCGCTGAATTTCACTTTCAACATCCCCTTCGAGGCATGGACTTCCAGTGGCATCCGGGCTGGATCCGATCCCCGACGGATGCGATGGAAACCTCCAGGATCGGTCGCATTCCCTGCCCAGGCAAACATGCCACAGGTGTAGAGTGAACCATCGGCCGCGAATCGACCGCGCATGATTCCCGTGGCGAAGGCCGGCATCGGCAATTCACAAACGGCTCCCTGCCAGGCCCCCTTGACCTGCTCGTGCGGCACGATGAAGGCCCGCCCGGTGCCATAACTCAGATTCAGCAGGCTGCCACCGAGATTTCCCCAGGCATTCTTCGGCACCCAGACCAGCTCGGCAGGGCTCCGATCCTTCTCGTTGGTCATCCAGACCATCGGTTGCTCCATCGCGGAATCCGAGGTGTCGGTGACCTTGGTGTAGCCAAACATGTTGCCGTAGAAGCCACCGGGCTTCACCCGATTGATCCGGTTCTTCGGAGTCCAGAAGCCCTCCTGATCGGTGACGAAGAACGTGCCGTCGTCATTGACGCAGACACCGTTGGCGGCGCGGAAGCCGGTGGCGAGAATCTCGGTTCTCGATCCATCCGCGCTCACCTTCAACAAGGTGCCGTGCTGCGGAACCACGCTGTCGAGCGCATGACGGCCGGACTTGGCGTAGTAGAAATTCCCCGCCGCATCGGTCTGGAGGCCCATCGCGAACTCGTGGAAATGCTCGGTGACCTGCGCGTCGTTGTTGAAGCACTGGATGAAGTCGGTTTCGCCGTCGCCATTCAGATCGACCAGTTTCGCGATCTGATCACGGCAGGTGATGAAAAGTTCGTCGCCACGGAACTTCACCCCGAGCGGCTGGAAGAGCCCGCTGGCAATACGCCGCCAGGTGAGCTTCGCGGGAGCCTTGTCCATGACGCCCTCCACGCGCCAGACATCGCCGTTCCACATGGCGACGACCGCTGCTTTACCGTCGGGGGTGAAATCAAAGCCGCCGGGTCGCAGCCAGCTTTGCCAGGGATTTTCCAGCGGGAGTGGGAACTCATCGGCGACGAAGGCCGCGTCGTCCTTGCCTGCGACGGAAGTGGTCGTGGTGGTTTGCGCCCAGCGTGCGGGGCCGCCTTCTGTTAGAGGAGCAAGATCGAGGGGTTCGGCGACGGTTTTCGCAAGGGTCCCCAGCGAGGCGGGATCGGCGCGTGAGATGAAGAACCTCGACTTGGAGCCATAGGGCAGTTTGGCGATCCAGAAGCCGCTCTCCCGCTTCAATTCTCCCTCACCGATCAGCACGACATTCACGGAGTCGGGAGCGACACGAAGAATCGGCAGCGGAGGAAGGACACTCGATAGAGGAATCTCCACATTCACCGTCCGTGTGAAAACGGGTGTCGCTCCGTAATCAATCCAACCCGGCGACTCCAGCACCAGCGCGAAGCTGTTGATCCGACTGGCAATCACCACCCGATTTCCATGTTCGTAAACGCCCTCAAACTTCACCCAGTCCTGCGGCAGCGGGCCGTAGCGCTTACCGTCCTTGCCGAGCACCCGCGCATCGTCGTCCCAGGCTCCTGCAGGCGACGCCCAGCCAGGGCCGACCGGATTGATGAACTGCTTCTCGCCTGTTAGAGAGGTGTGCGTGCCGTGGCTGCCATCGAAGGCAATGCCTTTCCAATCCACGAAATCACCGGTCGTCGCCGTGGCCACACTCATCGTGTCGTGGTCATAGACCATCCAGGCCCGACCCTTCGTCACGCCACCGGGCCCTTCATCGAGCCGCACCGCGATGGCCTTTTGAGCGATGTTTCCGGGAGCCACCTGCAGCGTCCACATCAGGAAATTGCCGAGCTCCATGCGCTGGTATGGCGGCTTCGAGGTCTCCGCTTCTTCCTTCATGCCTCGAGCCAAGCCACGCGGCAGTGAGGTGAGATTGATCTCCGCAAGCTGCGACGGATTGTAAGGACGCAGGAAGGTCTCGCGGATGTATTGGATCACCGAGTACTTCTGCGCGGTGGTGTATTGCGGCTGGGCCACCATCTGGCCGTAGCCATGGGTCAGGGTCAGATACATCGAATACGGATCGGACCCGTTCTTGAACGCACCCTCCGAAAACCTCAGCGCGGTGGGAAGTGATCCCGGCTGCTCCTTCGTGCCGTGGCAGGTGACGCAGAGGTTCTGATAGATCCCCTTCCCTTCCGCCAGGGACTTGTCATTCCAGCCCGCCACGATCTGCGAGTGATCGCTTCTCTCCAGCGCCTGCACCCAGCCTTTGCCGCCCTCGATGACTGGTCTGGCGGCTTCTGCCGGCGCGTGATTGAAATCCGGCGTGTTCGCGCCCCTGCCGTCCTTCTTGAAAAGGAGGGCGGTCTCATTCTCCGGCAGCGCCCGTTTCCATATCTTCACCTCATGGATCGTTCCCTTCCTGAAATTCCCGCCGAAATCCGGCGCGGCTCGACCCACCTTGAAGACGTGCTCCTTCATTTGGGCGTTGGCGAACGAGTCCTTTTCCGCAATCTGCCTGCCATCCAGCCAGAGTCGGGCCTTTCCGTCCTTAACCACTAGAACCGTAGTATGCGGCTTCCCATCGCTCACCACCGGATCACCTGGCATTTCACCCAGCCATCCGATGTCATAAACCAGCCTGCCATCGCGGACGAACAGAGCCTTCGACTGCGGCTCCCATTCGCCGGCAGGTGGGCAGACCGAAAACAGCGTGCCGCCGCCAAGGGTTTCGAAGCGCGACAGTGCAGTGAAGTCCGAACCGAGGTCCACCGTCGAGCCGGGAAAATCCTTCGCTCCCGAGCTGCGCAGCGACGGAACCTCCTCCGGTCCGCGAACCAGCTTCCCATCGGTCCAGACCCGCAGGACCGGTGAACCTTTCGCCGGATGTTCGACCGCGATGTCGCAGCCGGACTTGCCATCGACAGTGACCAACACATCCTTGGAGAGTTTCGCCGTGGCGGGACCTTCAAGATGAATGCGGTAATCCGATGGCCAAACCGGAGCATCCAACGGCAATGAATCACGCGGCCCGGCAAGCAGGACGGATGAAAAAAGACAGGGAAGGAAGCTTCGGATGAGCATGGTCAACGATCGTGAACGGGGTTGGCTAGTTCCTACCATTGCCCTTGCCCCTGACCTGCCGGGGTTTATCGACATTCGAAGGGATCGTGTAGTTCATGGCCTTCTTCTGGGCGTCGAGCTCGGCGGAGAGTTCCTCTTTCAAGCTGGAATCCGCGGCGAGATTTTTCAGCTCGTATGGATCGGAGGCGAGATCAAAGACCTCGGTCCACTCCGGGTGATCGGGATAAACCACCATCTTCCGGGATTCCGTCCGGACGCCCAACAAGGTGGGTGTGTTCCCTCCCCCGTTCTCGAAAAAGTACTCCGCCAGGAAGGACTTCCGCCAGTTCGCTGGCTTCTGCCCGGAAGCAATGGCCTTCCAGCTCAGGCCCTGCATCGCAGCCGGAACTGCCACTCCTGCGAGATCGAGAAAGGTCGGCGCGAGGTCGATGTTCAGCACCATCTCATCAATGATCTGGCCTTTTGGGAAAAGCCGTGGATAACGCACGAGCATTGGAACACGGAGCGACTCCTCATAGATGGACCGCTTGTCACCGAGGCCGTGCTCGCCGAGATAGTAGCCATTGTCACTCGTGTAAACCACCACGGTGTCCTCGCGGAGGCCAAGGGCATCCAGTGCCTCCAACAGGCGCCCGAGGTTCTCATCGGCACCCCTCACGTGACGCAGGTAGTCGAGATGCACCGCGTTGGAGGAAAGCCCTCTTGGCCTGTCCTGCTCACCTTCGGGAACCGGCGGGTTGAAGATTGCGGTGAACTTGGAGTTTGGCACTGTCCGGCTGGTTTCACCTTCATGGAGCCCGCGCAGGCGCTCAGGAAGATTGTTGCCGCCACGCGGGCTGTGCGGACTCTTGAAACCGATCACCATTGAAAAGGGCTGCTCACGATTCTGCTTCATCCACTCGATCGCATAATCGGTGCTGACATCATCGACCCATCCCTTCGTGGGCGTGGACACTCCATTGATCTCGAAGGGACAATTCTGGTAGCGGCCATGACCGACGAAACTCGCGGAGTAGTCGAATCCAGGCCGCTGCCCCTTCTGTTCACCCATGTGCCATTTTCCAATGTAGGCGGTCTTGTAACCGGCTCCGCGCAGCAGCGTCGCATGGGTGACCGAGGTCGCGGGAAACGGCGTGTGGTTGTTGGTGATGCCGTTGAGGTGGTTGTATTGGCCGGTCAGGTAGGCAGCGCGGCTGGGAGCACACAGTGAGAGTGTCACGAAGGCATTCCGAAAGCGAACGCCTTCCGAGGCCAACCGGTCCATGCTGGGTGATTTGATCCACGGAAAGCGCGCTCGCTCGCCCTGCTCCCTCTGCACCACCCCCATCGCATCCCAGCGCTGGTCATCCGTGTAGATGAACAGGAAGTTCGGCTTCCGTTCGGCTGCGTGAAGGGTGGAGAAAGCCCCCGCCAGAACGGAAAGCGCGACGATGAGAAAAGGAAGGCGTAGTCGGAGGGAACTCATCGTTTCGGAGCAGCTTTGGGTTTGGATGGCTGGAGGGTGTCGAGATCGACGCCGGATCCAGTCGCTCTTGGATCACCGGAAGCCTTCAGTTCCGCCATCAGGGTGGCATCGAGCTTCGCGACCGTCTCAGTGTAATGAGGATCTTCGGCAAGATTCCTCAGCTCGAAGGGGTCCTGGCGAAGATCATACAACTCCCTCGGAGGTCGCTTTCCGAACGCTCGATCCGTGAAGGGTTTGACCGCAGGATCGTCGGCATGGGTCACCATGAAGGCCTTCGTCGGCCCCGCGTCGCAGTCGGGAAAAGTCGCCGTGGTCGAGGTCGCCAGCGCTTCAAAGCCTGGTGCCGGAAGCCCGGAAGGATCGCCCGCCGGCCAGCGGTCGGGCTTGAAGTTGCGGATGTAATGAAAGTCCTTCGTGATCAAGGTGCGCATCGGATAGCCGACCGACCGGTTGTCCCCATCGGTTCGGCCATTCTGGACATGACGCTCCATGCCAGTCAAAATGTGGTCACGCGAAGGGTCGATCTGGCCGGATTTTCCGGACATGAGCATCGGCATCAGGCTGCGACCCGTCATGCTCGCGGGCACCGTTACGCCAGCAGCTTCGAGGAAGGTCGGAGCCAGATCGGAAAGGCTCACAAGGTCCTCCACAACAGATCCAGCCTTGATCCTCGCGCCCCAGCGGATGGCCAGCAGCTGGTGGGTTCCGCTGTCATAGCAGGTCGCCTTCGCGCGTGGAAACGGCCAGCCGTTGTCGCCGGTGACCACGATGAGGGTGTTGTCGATCTCGCCGGATTTCTCTAACAACAGCAGAACCTCCGCACACTGCCGGTCGAATTGCTCGATCTTTAGCAGGTGATCGCAAATGTCGCGGCGCGTGACTTCGTTGTCGGGAAGGTAGGGAGGAACTGAAACCTTCTCAGGATCGATGCCCGATCTCACTCCGGTTCCCGATGCGTAGGGCCGATGCGGCTGACGGCTGCCGAACCAATAGCAGAAGGGCTTTTCCTTCGGCCGGGCGACCAGGAAGGAATCGAAGTCCATGAAGGAAGGCCCCGCCGCGTTGTGCGGGCGACCCTCGTTTGAACCCGGACTGTATCCCTTCTTCTCCATCCCCACGAAATAGCCCGCAGGCTCTAACAGATCCGTATAGGTTGCGAACTTCGGCGGGATGAACCCGTGAAGGTTGGCCCCTTGCCCCAGCCTCCAGGGCCACTGGCCGGTGAGCAGAGCGGCGCGCGATGGAGAACAAGACGGAGCCGACGAATGAGCGTTCCGGAACAACATCCCCTCCTTCGCGATCCTGTCGAATGCCGGGGTCTTCACTCCGGCCGCTCCTGGAAACGAGGCCCCCTGGTTTCCCCAGTCGTCCGCGATGAGGATCAATAGATTCGGACGCCGTTCTTCAACCGCTTCCAGTGAGGTCGGCAGCCCGAGGCACGACAACACAATGATCCCCGCGAACAGAATTTGCTGGGTCAGAAGGATGAAGGAGCTTGATCGGCTTCGGATCATCGGGCGTGTCGGGGAATCATCAGTTACGCAACGGATGAAACCCATTCTTCCATTTCCGCCGATCAATGCCGGCCTCTCGATTCGCCAGATTCCCGATGCAGCCATCAGCCACTCGGAACCCGGGTCGTTTGCTGCGGATGGCCCTTTCATTCAAATGGACCGAATTCGGAAAGACTGTAAACCCGCATGCCAGTGGTCGCATCCGGAAAGAACAGCAGGATGTCCCGGGAATCGGGATTGTAGGGAATGTAGCGGTCGTAGCAGGGAATGAGCTTCTTCTCCTGATCCGAGTATCCCACAAGCATCCGGAACATGCCGTTGGCCTCGGCCGCGGGCTTGGCGATGAGTCGCTCTCCAGGTGGCAGGCTCTTTCGATCGGAACCCACCAACGCGGATCCTTTTCCGGCCTTGCCGAATCTGGAGGGTCTGTGGGGTTTCATCGGGCTTTGAAGTGCTGAAATCACAGGGCCAACAAGAACAGAATCCGGCTGGAGACTCTGGCAATCCACCCGGTCCCCTGACTGCTTCGAATGGCGGAAGGCAGACCTCAGATGTGATTGACTAGGATCGACATCGTTCATCTTTAACAGGAAAACGAAACCGCGAATGAACGCCAATACACGCGAATTTTTAATGAGTTATGTGAATCGGGCTGTTCACCATAAGAGTGAGCGCTTTGGTTTTATAATTCATTCATTTCAAGTATTTTATTGGCGTTCATTCGCGTTCATTCTCGGTTTCTAGGTTCATTGAAATCACTGCATCCGTCCAGCCCCCCAAGGGGGTGAGTCACCTCACTCAATCGGGTGAGAATCAGGACCCAGACCCCTTCCGGGAATCGTCCGCCAAAACCGTCCGGGATGAAATCAGCCCGGTCGTTTCGACATGTAATGCGCAACGGCTTCCGCCCGCGACCTGACGTGCATCTTCATGTAGATGTTCTTCAGGTGACTGCGCACGGTCTCGATGCTCAGGCCCAAATGATCGGCGATTTCCTTGTTTGCGAAGCCCTTCGTCAGCAGCACGAGCGTTTCCTCCTCACGCACGGTCAGGGAGACGGACTCGTCCAGCCCACCGCTTTTGCGCCTGAAGGAGGCCACCACGTGTCGGGCAATTTCACTGGTCATCGGAGCTCCACCGTTGAGCACATCAAGCAGCGCGGCCCGCAGGTCGGCCGGCTTTGTCCGCTTGAGCAGATAGCCGTCCGCCCCGGATTCCAGAGCCAGGAAAAGGATCTCATCCTCGTCCGACGCGGTCAGCATGACGATGGGTGTGTCAGGTCGCGCTGTCTTCAACCGGGCCGTGCACTCGATGCCCGACATCCGTGGCAGGAAGACATCCATCAGCACCACATCAGGCTTGGCTTCAGGAATCATTCTCAAGGCCTCCTCGGCCGAGGCGCAGGTGCAGACACAATCGAAATCCGGAAATGAGGAAATCAGGCGGCACCAGCTCTCCCGCGTATCGATCTGGTCCTCGACCAGCGCGACCCGGATCGGAGGCTTGGCCGGGATGTCGCTACCACGCCCTGACGAGTCCCGCTTCATCGTGTCGAGCCCTCCTTCCGGCCCAGTCCGGCCAGTGAAAGGTCCGCCTGCTCCATCAAGTGCCCGTGTTTCCCCGATGATTTGGAAAACGGCACCACAAACTCCACCTGGCAGGCCGCCCCGGGGCTCGTGGTGATCTGGCATCGGCCGCCGACCTCCTTCATTCTCTCACTCATATTGGTCAGACCGTTGCGCAACGAATCCACAGCATCAAGATCAAAGCCTTTTCCATTGTCCTCCACCACCACCGTCAAGCTCTGCCCACGGATGCCGATCCTCAGTGAAATCTCGGTCGCGCCGGAGTACTTCACGGCATTGTTCAAGGCCTCCCTGACAGCCAGCAGCAGATTGCGCCGCACGGGCATCTCGAACATCGCGTCCGGAAGATTCAGCTCCACGTCCAGCCGACAACGGATCGCCGTGGAATCCAGAAACCTCTGGGTGTGCTTGCAGATGTAGGTGGCGAAGTCACGCAGCGTGTCACGTCGAGAGTTCACCAGCCAGACCACCTCATCCATCGCCCCGGACAACGATCGGGCCTTCTCGGACAAGGCTGAAAGTCTCGACCGCGCCGGTGAATCCAAGGGCAATTCGGTCTGGGCCACTTCCCCTTCGAGAGCCAGTTCGGTGAGTCGCGCTCCAAGATCGTCATGGATGTCCCGTGCGATCCGCGCCCGCTCACGGCGCAGCAGTTCCTGAGCCTTCGATTGCAGGGCCAGCCGCGCGAGGAGACGGAAATAGGCGAGCAGACCCACCACCACGATCGCAATCAAGATCGACTGGAACCAGCCACTCTTCCAGAACTGCACCTCCAGTGGCTGAAGCATTGGCACCTTCACCACCATGGTGGGAACACGCTCGAACCAATGCCCCGCCTTGGCCTGTTCGGGCCTCGGCAGAAACGTGCTGACCACCACTGCATTCACCCACTTGGGCGAAGCCTCCTGCCGCGTCTCCCACCCGCGCTCATCCCCAGGCACCTCCAGCCAGTTGGAGCCTGACGAAATCCGGATCTTGCGACCGTCTGCCAGCTCGATCCTGAGCCCGAACAACAACCCCGCCTCACGATTGTCATTGAACGCCTCGATCGCCAAGATATGTCGGCCGGGCTTGAGCAGAAGCCGGATGTCGTATTCGGTCACACTTCGCCAATCACTGCCGATCCCGATCTCCCGTCCGTTCAGCATCAGCCGATATCCATTGTCCACGGCGATCCGGAGCTGCGCCGTCTTCACCACCGCAGACTCCGGAATTTGAAATGATCGCCAGAAGCGGCACGATTGCTTGTCATACGTCAGTGGCGACCAGATCCACGAGCCCACGCCCCAGCTGGGGTCGAGTGGATCAATCGCCTCCTGATTCCCCTCTCGTCCGTCCACACCATCGGCGGCAACGGTCTGCGCCAAAACCGGCCCCCAACCGCCCAACGAAAGCCATGTCGCGAAGACCATCGCCAGCCGACGGCACCAGCCCGCCATCGCGACTGAGTGGCCAGCGCGGGGAAATCGCGGGGAATCATCCTCAGCGTGCATAGAATTTGAACCCTACTTGCAGCGTTCGGTCAGGCCAAACCCAAATCCAGCACTCACCCGGTCGGGTGAGTGCCTACACCCGCACAGGGGATTGACCAATCACCCGTCCCATCTAATCTAGTCTTATCCATTAATCAGCAGCCACAGGCTCGAAAACCCACTTCGCCCCCTTCTGCCGATTCACATGACACCCGTATACGGGCAGAACCGACTTGATATCCAAAAAATCATGAAACCCAGCAAAGCCAATCCGTTCCGCTTCAATTCGAAGACGATCGTCGCCAGTTCGATCGCGTTCATGAGCCACCTCGCAGCTCCCTCCGCGTCCGCTGCGACCTACTATTGGGATTCCAACGCCAGCACCACAGGCTTTGGCTCGACCACCGGCACCTGGGGAACGAACGCGTTCTGGTCCACTGTCGCAGGTGGTGGCGCGACCCATTCGGCAGTCACAGCCACCGTCGCCGCCGACATCGTCAACTTCGGCACGGCCTCCTCGAACTATGGCAACGCCACTGTGGGGATCGCGGCTGGTGGGGTCACAGCCACGAGCATTGTCATCGGAGCGGGTCAAACGACGGGTCTTACCGTGGGAACAACCGGTGGCGGCGCCATCACACTGGGCGGAACCACCCGCTCGATTGTGATGGGCTCCGATGACACGCACACTGCCGCCCATGCGATCAATGCCCCGATCATTCTTACCGGAACAACGCTGTTTCAAGTCACCGATCCAGGCGCCAATGGTGGCACTCGTAGCTTGACCCTCGGCGGGCTGATCAGCAGCACGGCCACCAGCAATGTGACCTTTCGCCAGGGCGGCAGCGGAAGCAACGCCACCAGCCTCTTTATCCTGAACGGGGCCAATACCTATACGGGCACGACATTGATCGAGTCCACCGTGGTCAATTCCAATGCCGAAGTGAGACTCGGAGTCAATGACGCCCTGCCCACAACCACCGTGCTCACGATCGGCGGAGTCGCAGGCACCGGGAGCGGACGGGTGACCAGCTTCAACATGAACGGCAGGAATCAGACCCTCGCCGGTCTGGCCACCACCGGCGGCGGTGCCCTGCGAACTCAACGAGTATTCAGCTCTGCGGCAGCCATTCTGACAGTCAATGACAACAGCGCCCGCACCTTCTCTGGCCTGATTGGCAGCGGCGGAGCCAACATCAGTGTGGTCAAAGGCGGGACAGGCACCTGGACGCTCACCGGCGCGAACACCTACAGCGGCTCGACAACCCTGAATCAGGGCACCATCACCGTCGGAACCGGCGGCTCCCTCGGTGCGTCCACAGGCCCGCTCATCGTCAACAACACCAATACCGGTGTTGGAACCAATGTCGTCCTCAACCTCCCCACGGCCACCGACACCACGAAGGGAAGCTTGAGCGGCACGATCGCGACCCCCAGCAGTGGCACCAATACCGCCACCATCAATACCCAGACCGGCCGCGCGTTCATCGTCAACCAGACGAGCGCAGGCACATACCCCGGTGTGATTGCTGGAGCAGGCGGCTTCACTCTCGGCGGCTCGAGCACCAACACCCTGACCCTGAGCGGCCTCAACACCCTGTCCGGAAATGTGACGGTTAGCGCCGGCACGCTGGTTGCGAACAACACTGAAACTTCGGGCAACGGTCCTCTGGGAGCTGCAAACAACACCCGCTCGATCACGGTCGCCAGCGGCGCAACGCTGCAACTCGCCCAAGCCAAAGCACTCAAGGCACTTTTCAGCTCCTCCAACGTCCCATCGTTGATCATCAACGGCACCGTTAACGACACCAACCTCTCCAACCCCGGGAACAATCCCTTGGGCAATGTCAGTCTGAACAGCGGAACGCTTAGTGCGAGTGTTGGCAACGCCAGCGGATACGGATCCTACAATCTCAACGGCACCGTCACGTCCACCGGCACCTCGCTCATCTCATCAAGCGCCGTCGTCCCGATCACCCTGAGTGCCGCAACTGGGGAAAACACCACCTTTGAAGTCACCAGCGGCACGCTCACCATCTCCGCCGCTTTGGGCCAGGTCACGGCGACCGGAGACGAAAAAACCAGCAGCCTGACCAAGGCCGGAGCAGGAACATTGATTCTCTCGGGCACGAATACTTATTCCGGGGTCACGACGCTCAGCGCGGGTACACTTGTGATCAATGGCTCCAATAGCTCAAGCTCCGTCACCTTGAGTTCAGGCACGCTCACTGGCAGCGGCACCGCCGGCGCTGTCAATGTGGCGAACAGCGTCAGCGCCAATGTCTCCAACAACAATGGCACCCCCGGAGCCCCTTTGACCACCGGGGCCCTGACCTTCAGTGGAGCGGCCACTGTAAACACCTTCAGCAACAGCACTTCGGCTGCCATCATCACCTCCAGCCTGGCCACGAACGCCGCCGGCACAGTGACCATCAATCCCGCTGCGGCCAGTTGGCCCGTCGGCACCTATGAACTCATCAGCTACGGCGGAGGCAGTGTCGGCGGCGCGGGCGCAGGTCAATTTGTCCTTGGAACTGTAACTGGTGCCAGCGCCCGCCAGAGCAAGATCCTCGGCGCCTCGGCTTCCGCCATCACGCTGACCATCGGCGCGGACGACGCCCCCTACTGGACAGGCGACGGCGACGAAAAATGGAACCTCGCCTCCACCAGCAACTGGAAGCTGCTGTCGAACGATTCCACCACTGTTTTCCTCGCGACGGACAACGTCCTATTCAATGACCTCGCCACTGGAACCGGACCGATCACAGTGGAGGTTGATGCAGCGGACGTCGCACCGAACACGACCACATTCAACAACACGGCCAAGGACTACATCTTGAGCGGTGCCTTCGGCATTGCCTCCGGTAGCCTGACCAAGAACGGCACCGGCAGCCTGACCATCAGCAACGCCAACACCTACTCCGGTGGGACTGCCATCAATGCCGGCACCATCACCCTGAGCGGCAGCGGCACCCTCGGTACCGGTTCCGCCCTCACACTGGGCGGTGGCACGCTCGACCTCGGCACCTTCACCACCTCTGTTGGCGGGGTTTCCGTGACCACTCCCGCGGCCAGTGGAGATACGATTCTCAATGGCAGCCTCACCGGCACTTCGTATGCCGTCAGCAACGCCTCAGGAAATGTCGGCATTTCCGCCAACCTGCTCGCCAATGGCGCTGCCGGCCTGACGAAGTCCGGAGCTGGCACCCTGACCCTCACAGGCACAGGCAACAGCTACACCGGCACCACCACCATCAGCGCTGGCAGTCTCGTGATTGATGACGGTTCGATCGCTTCCTCAAGCGGCATCGTCAACAACGCTTCCCTGGAGTATAAACTCAACGCCAACGCCCGCAGTTATGCCAATATCATCAGCGGCACAGGCTCCCTCACCAAGAGCGGCACAAACACCCTGACCCTTACGGGGGCAAACACCTTCACCGGTAACACCACCATCAGCGCCGGAACGTTGAACATGGGAGCGAACCGCGTCTCAGGTTCACCAACCATCTTCATCGGTGATGGCGCCACCCTCCAGAGCTCCGCAGGCCTGACCCTGTCCGCCAGTCAAGCGATCACCGGCACCGGCACCACCGGGTTCGTCACCACCTCGAATACCGGCCTGATCACCACCAGCGGGACCACGATCAGCACCTCAGGCACTCTGACCTTATCGCGCCTCGACGTCCGAGGAGCAGGCAACGTCATCAGCGGCGGCAACATCCAGTCCGGCAGCACCGCCAGCGGCATGCGTGGACTCTTGGTCGGAAATGCCGTCACCAGCACCCTCACCATCACCGGAGGCACTCTCACCTCCAGCGGCGGACTCACCAATTACGACACCATTGGCAACACCAATGCAGCGGGAGCACCAAACGGCACCCTGACCATCAATGGCGGTGCCTATGTCAACACCGCCAACAACGGAAGACTCTTGCTCGGCAACACAGGAAGTCTGGCTGGCAATGCCACCCTGAACCTCACCGCCGGCTCTGCGACAATCAATATCCTCGAATACAACCTGGGCTCCTTCGCCGGCAACACCGGCACCGTCAACCTGGACGGCGGCACTCTAACAGTCTCCAGCATCGTCTCCACCACCGGCACCAACAGGATCTTCAACTTCAACGGCGGTCAGTTC
>JAIYDT010000506.1 GCA_027487355.1 Verrucomicrobiaceae bacterium | reverse complement strand
GGCAGCACCACATCGGCCTCCTTGCCCCCGAAAATCAACCGGTCAAAGGGCGGCTGATCCTCGCTCTCGCCTCCCATTTCCCGGACGATCGCCTGCCCGTAATCCGGACGCCCCAGTCTCCGCATGAAACGCTCGAAACTCGCCCGGCTGCGCTCGGAACGCCCCGCCGCATCAACCAAGGTGAACAACTGAAGGCCGATCGCCAGCTTTCCGGTGTCGTCGAGGCTGTCCTTCAGCTCGCCCGCGATCGTGTGCAGAGGCGTGGGACTTTTCACGGCCCGGCCGAGTCGCTTGGCCAGCCAGCTATGGTCCACGTCCGGAAAAGCGCTGCGCAAAAGATCCAGCACCAGATCCGCTTCCAGCGTGCTGAGATCGTCGTCCAGGGTCGCAAAAGCCGCGAAGGCGTCCACCAGCTCACCGACATGTGCGCCCGTGCCGGGCCGGAGTCGACGTAAACGCCCGATCCCCGGAATCAACCGCAGCCAGCGCCGCCACCGCCGCCAGCCGGACGCGGGGCTGCGGGTGTCCTTTCCGGGCGGTTGATTCGGCTCCACAACGGGATCGTTGGCGTTCGTGGCACGCAGGGCAAGCCCAGGCGGGGCAGGCACCCCGGTTTTGCCCGAATCCCGGCCGGAAAATAGGGATTCCCTTTTCGCCTCGACGATTTATCCTTTCATGCCTTTTGCACCCGGGAAAGCACGTGCTACCATTGTGACGTGCCCGCCACAAAAGGCGTGCTCCACGCTTATCATGTCCGATCCCACGAATTCCAAACCGCCACAGGGTCCCAACCGCCCCGGCGAACCGGCCGGTTTCAACTGGAAGCTTTTCGCGCTCATGAGCGTGGCGCTCCTGATCCTAGGCCTCGCATTCTTCAGCAACGGCCTGACCGGTCAGACCCGGGCCATCAGCTACCCCGAACTCAAGAAAGCCCGCGACCAGGGGCTGATCCTCAACGATGCCAAGCATCCGTTCAAGGTCGTCACCCGGGACGGCACCTACATCTCGCAGGTGACCGGATTCCTCCGCCCCGATCAGGTCAAGGGGCCTGAATCCGCCGAGGAAGTCTACCCCTTCAAAATCCCGGTCAACGTCGTGACCCAGAAGGAAGAGCTCAACGAGATCCTTCCTTCCAATTACCGGTCGCAAAATGTGGCCCAACTGACGGAACCGGACGGCGTTCGCGAACTCGTCCTCTCCGACCTTCGCCGCGCCCTGGCCTTCGGCGAGGTCGAGATGAATGACAAGACCAACCCGCTGACCCTGGTCACGCTCCAAAATGGCGGAACCTACATCACCGGCATCCGCAAGGAGATCACCAAGCGCGTCGATGCCAGCACGCCGGAAGGCAAGACGATGATTCCGCGCCCGTTCTCGGTCGAAACCAACGTGCCGCTTCAGGGAGACGAGCTCAACAAGCTGATCAACGACTTCGGTGCGGACCCCGTCATCGAGAATGATTTCCTCAGCCGCGCGATCTTCACGTTCCTGCCCGTGCTGCTGGTCGTGTTCCTCCTCATCTTCCTCTTCCGCCAACAGATGAAGGCCGCCGGTCGTGGCGCGATGTCCTTCGGCAAGAGCAAGGCCCGCCTCCTCACCATGGACCGCGGCAAGGTGACCTTCAAAGACGTCGCCGGCATCCAGGAAGCCAAGGAGGAGCTCTGGGAAATCGTCGATTTCCTGCGTGATCCCCGCAAGTTCCAGAAACTCGGTGGATCTATTCCGAAGGGCGTGCTCATGGTCGGCCCTCCCGGCACCGGCAAGACCCTCCTCGCCCGCGCCATCGCCGGTGAGGCCGATGTTCCCTTCTTCTCGATCTCCGGTTCCGACTTCGTCGAAATGTTCGTCGGTGTCGGTGCTTCCCGCGTGCGCGACATGTTCGAGCAAGGCAAGAAACACGCACCCTGCCTGATCTTCATCGACGAAATCGACGCCGTCGGCCGCCATCGCGGACACGGCATGGGCGGCGGTCATGACGAGCGCGAGCAGACGCTCAACCAGCTCCTCGTTGAAATGGACGGCTTCGACACCCAGGAGGGCGTCATCATCATCGCCGCCACCAACCGCCCAGACGTCCTCGATCCCGCCCTGCTCCGTCCGGGCCGTTTCGACCGCCAGGTCACCGTTTCCCTTCCCGATGTGAACGGCCGCGAGGAAATCCTCCGCGTCCACGTCAAGAAGATCAAGATCGCCGCCAACACCGACCTCGGCATCATTGCCCGTGGCACCCCCGGTTTCTCCGGAGCCGAGCTGGCGAACCTGATCAACGAAGCCGCCCTGCTGGCCGCACGAAAGAACATGACCGCCGTGACCATCGCCGAGCTTGAGGAAGCCCGCGACAAGGTCCGCTGGGGTCGCGAGCGCCGCAGCCTCGCCATGAGCGAAAAGGAGCGCATCGGCACCGCCTGGCATGAAGCCGGCCACGCCCTGCTCAACATGCTCCTGCCTCACACCCATCCGCTCCACAAGGTCACCATTATTCCGCGTGGTCCGTATCTCGGAGCGACGATGTATCTTCCCGATGGAGACAAGTACTCCACCCAGCGCAAGGAAGCCCTCGCCAATCTCATCGTCACGATGGGCGGACGAATCGCCGAAGCCTTCCACAGCGACGACGTTTCCAACGGTGCCTCCGGCGATATCCGCCAGGCCACCTCGCTGGCTCGCGCCATGGTTTGCGAATGGGGCATGAGCGACAAGCTCGGCATGGTCGAGTATGGCGACGGTGACAGCCCGGTCTTCATCGGCCGCGGCGACATGGGTGGCCGCCGCGTCAACTACAGCGGCCACACCGCCCAGGTCATCGACGAGGAAATCAAGCGCTTCATCGACGAGGCTTATCAGCAGGCCACCGACATCCTCACCGAGAACCGCCACACCGTCGAACTCATCGCAAACGCGCTGCTCGAATACGAAACTCTGGATGCCACCCATCTAAAGGACATCATCGAGCACGGCGAAATGAGAAACCCTCCCTCTTCCCCCAAGCCACCCTCCATCCCAGACGAGTATCGGAAAAAGGAAGCTTCGAAAACACGAGAAGAGGGCAGCACCGACGACGACGGACCGATCCCCGGCACCGTGATCAGCGCTCCGGCCTGAAGGTCTGACATCACTTCCGAACGGCATCTGCGGGCTTTCCGCAGATGCCGTTTTTGTTGAGTGACCTCATTCATCAGCAAGGCTGAAGGACTTTGCCGAAGAATTTTAGATTGGTCCTCCCTGCCGAATCGTTTATTGCACGATCATGCGTACGTTGAAATGGATGTTTTTGTTGGGACTTGGATTTTCCTTTCAGTCAATCGCCCTTGCTGGTGAACCCCGGATCTGGACTTCCCGGAAAGGCAGCACGCTCGAAGCGGAACTCCTGAGCGCCGATGCCACCAGCGCCACCCTGGTGACCAAGGACACCAAGCAGATCGTCCTGAAAATCGAGGACCTCAGCCTCGCCGACCGCCAATTCCTTGTGGAATTCGGCAATGCGGATCCAAAAATCCTCGTCGCAGGGGAACTCGGCGAGCCCGAAAAGCAGGTCAAGATTGACTCCGCCACCATCAAGAAGCTCAAGGAGCGCACCCTCAAGCTCGGCGATGAAAGCGAATCCCTGTTCGATCTGACCGAGAGCGAGCATTTCCTGGTCGCCAGCGCCGGCAAGGTCAACGCCGAAGCCATCGCCGAAACCGCCGAGCGCCTTTGGCATGGCATGGCGTTCCAGCACATGAATTTCCGTCGCGACTGGGCGGACAAGCGCATGCTCATCATCCTTGCCGAAGATCGCCCGGCCTACGCCACCCTTGGAAAGTGGTACCAGCAAACCCTGCGTGAGGCAGGCCAGGAAGATGCCGCATCCCGCGCCAAAGTCACTTGGGACAAGCTCGGTTCCACCTCCATCGGCATCCCCGAGGAAATGATGAAGTCCCACAATCTTCATTCCCAGGCCATCCTTTTCAACATCCTTGAGGCCAGCCGGTTCAAGAAGGCCATGGGACCCTTCCAGATCCACACCATCGCCGGTGCCCTCCTCACCAAGCAACTCGGCGGCGTCAGCTCCTTCGGTGGCGAAGGCTACTTCGCCGTGACCACCGGACACTCCTATTTCAAGGAAATCGCCCTCGGTGGAAAAAGCGAAACCCAGATCCTCAGCGTCGAGGGCAGCGGCAACGATGAGATCAACTCCAAGAAAGGCTTTGAGGACGGCTCCTCCTGGGTCCGTGGCCTCAAGACCGCCGTCCGCAAGGGCACCGTCAAGGTGGACCTCGAGCCAATGCTCAAGTGGAAGCTCGATGGCCTGAAGCCCGAGCAACTCGTGCTGATCTATTCCTTCGACTACTACATGCAGAGCAGCCCGCAGCGCCTCTGCGCCTTCGCCTCGATGGTCCGCCGCATCGAGTCCTCCAACCAGATCCCTCCTGCCGTCGAGATCGCCAAGATCTTCGGATTCGACTCGGTCCAGGCCTTCAATGCCGACTGGGAACTCTTCATCAAGGAAGGCAATTTCAAGTAAACCATTCATGAAGCCACTCTTCGCCACTCTCGCCGCCGCCTTCCTCGGGCTTTCGGCCATCGCCTCCGCCCAGCAGCCATCCGACGTCGACTATCGCGAGTTCAAGGGAGCCAACGGCAAGGTCATCCCCGCCGTCCTCATCGACAAGACCGCCGACAGCGCAACGCTCCTGCTCAAAACTGGCCAGAAGACCACCGTCACCTTCGACAAGCTCAGCCCCGAGGACCAGGCCTACATCGCCGCCTGGTCGAAGGAAAAGGCCGTCTTTCTGCAGAAGTGCCGCACCCTCACCACCCGCCAGCTTCTCGAGCTTCGCGGCTACGAGTCCTTTCAGTTCCGCTTCGAGGGCAATTCGATCTTCATCGACGGCAAGCTCAACGGCAAGGCCGGCACCTTCCTGATCGACACCGGAGCCGGCACCAGCCTGCTCCACATCCCCTTCGCCAAGGACGCAGGCTGCCAGGTCGG
>JAIYDT010000508.1 GCA_027487355.1 Verrucomicrobiaceae bacterium | reverse complement strand
TCAAGTGTTAGACGTTTCGTGAGAACCTCGCTTGATCGCTGGCGGACTGCTCATTCGCCGCTTTTTGCACTTTCCGGCTCTCTGCTTCTTGATCCCCCTCTTTCCATCCACGCCATCGGCTGCGGCCCGCAAGCCGGGGGCTGAACTACCATTCCTGCCGCCACTCGGATGGTTCGCCGGTGACCCTCAAGTTCGCCGATGAGGTTGGCGAGGTGCTGATCAGCTGTCCGTCAATCTCAAACGCGCCGGTGGCGTTCAAGCATTGTATTTGAGGGAAGGAGCCGATTGGTATGGACCAAGACCGCGGTATTGCCAGAAATCGCACTTGGTATTACCTTGCGCCCATGGCGACAATTTCCCTCAAGATTCCCGACGAATTGTTGAGCCGGATGGATGCGATGGCGCGGGCGAAGCAGACCAGCCGTTCCGCACTGCTGCGCGAAGCTTTGGAGGAAAAGCTCAAGGCGGCCAGACGCAGGGCTCCGCTGAGTCTGTTCGAGCAAAGCGCAGACCTCTGTGGCAAGGGCAGCAGTGGTCTGGGAGATCTGGCATCCAACCCCAAGCACATGGATGGCTTCGGCTCATAAGGAGATCATCGCCGATACAGGGCCGCTGGTCGCCTATTTGGATCGCAGCGACAGGGATCACGCGTGGGCCAAGGAGGCCTTCTCCAGAATCACCCGGCCCTTGTTGACCTGCGAGGCGGTGATCGCCGAAGCACTGTTCCTTTTGCGACGTGGCGGCATCGCGCCGGATGGATTACTGGATCTGGTCCGCCGCGGATTGCTGGTGCCAAAGTTTGATCTGGCTGAGGAAATTGCAGCGATCCAGCAACTGATGAAAACGTACCGAAACATCCCCATGTCGCTGGCAGATGCCTGTTTGGTCAGGATGGCGGAAGTGTTTCCCGATTCCAAAGTCATGACCCTTGATTCCGACTTTGTGGTGTATCGAAAATCCCGCCGCAGGGTGATCCCGTTGCTCAGCCCAGAACGCTGAGTCGATGATCTGGCGAGTTTGCTGCTCGGGTTCCGTTGATTTCATTCCATGGCCTTCACGCTCAGGCTCGGTGCCCGGCACCATTCGTTTCCTGACCAGAAGATCTTGCTCGGCAAGGCTTCGCCGAAGCGTTCGGGCGATGAATTGGCTGGAGTCGCTGCCCGCGATGCCGAGGAGCGGGTGGCGGCGCAGAGGCTATTGGCGGAGGTGCCGTTGAAGCGATTGGTCCAAGTCCTGATCATTTGTTAGGAAGATGCCGTGCGGCGAGGGCTGAAGAGGGTGCGGGGCCTGCGGTGCGCTTATCCTGAATCCTGAAACACAGACCTCGTCGTTCACGAAACATCACGAAAGCCGGGGAGTTCCGAAACGCTTGGGACTCATTCATCTGGTGTGTGCGAAGATGGCGAAAATTGCTTCTTCTTTCGTGCTTTTCTTGGCTTTCGTGGCTTCTCATCTTCCCCTTGAGGTTGGTCCAAGGACGAAAGGAAGAGTTAATTTTCCTGATTTTCCCTGTAATCGCGGCGTGCAAACGGTGTTTAGGGTGTTGGGAGCCGGTGACGGGAATCCCCCGGGTCCCCATGAGCCATGAACGCTGCGAAATCGATCTCACTGCCTGCCTGCACCAGGCGCGCCAGGGCGATGAGTCTGCCGCGCGGGAGCTTTTCCGCCATTTCCTGCCGATGGTGGCCCGCATCGTCCGTGCCCATCGCCCGGCCCGGGACGACGATTCCGATCTCATCCAGGAGACATTCCTGCGGGTCTTCCGGCATCTCGGCCGCCTCGATGGCCCGGAGAAGATGGAGCACTGGGTGGCGCGCATCACCACCAACGTCTGCCGCTCGCGGGCCCGGCTTTGGCGGCGCAGGCCGGAGCTCCGTTTCACCGATCTCCCGGAATCCCAGCAGGCCTCCATGCTCGCCAGCCTCGGGTCCGAGACGGAATCCGCCGCCTACGACGTCGACAAC
The DNA here is from genome assembly GCA_027487355.1 of Verrucomicrobiaceae bacterium. Taxonomy (GTDB): domain Bacteria; phylum Verrucomicrobiota; class Verrucomicrobiia; order Verrucomicrobiales; family Akkermansiaceae; genus Luteolibacter. Next base: position 3,570 of record JAIYDT010000508.1, on the reverse strand, counting down.
CACGAGCTGTTGGAACGCCTGCTCCAACAACTCCCTCCCGCCGACCGAGCTCTGGTCGTCCTCCTCGATCTCGATCAGCTCCCTCCCGCCGAAGCGGCCCGACAGCTCGGATGCAGCCGGGGTGCGCTGGCCGTGCGAGCCTTTCGCGCCCGCCAGCGCTTGAAAGCGATCTGGCAACAATTGAACCGATCCCGCCCATGAATCCCGATCCACTCGACCGCTTTCTGGAAAGTGCCCGCCGCGGCAGCGCTGCTCACAGCAGCGACCCGCCCGTCTCAGCCGCCTTGGAGGCCGCCGTCATCCGGGGCTTCCACCAGGTGCGTCGCGACCATTCCGAGACCCTGCGGACCTGCGCCGTCGTTCTACGCAGGGCTTGGATCGGCTCAGTGGTCGCGGCCGTTCCCATGTTGGGATGGGTGCAGTGGTTTCCGCCAAGCCTGCCGACCCACCGCTCCGTCTTAGAATCCTTGTTCGATCCCCCGCCCGATCTCGATCTCTCACTCGTCCAGCCATGATTCGCAACGCGACATCCATACGCCTCGCCCTCCAGCTTTCCGCCCTGATCCTTTTCGTGGCGGCGTCCAGCGGCTACATCGGCTGGCGCATCGGATCAAACCGCACCCCGCCCGGCCCACCACCCGTCAAGTCGATCGAGGAGACCTTGTCCGAGCTCACCAAGGAGCTGAGCCTGACCGACGATCAGGTCCTCCGTATCCGCCCGATCCTCGAAAAACGCGAACGCCTGGCGGCCATGCAGGCCCAGAACATCGCCGGGCGGATGAATGCCTTCGCGGAGGAAATGCGCACGGCCCTCGACGAGCGGCAGCGGGCCATCTTCGACGAACGCACGCGGGAAATTCGCGCCAAGGCCCAGCAACGACGCCCTCGGCCCGGCCCGGAGGTGGATCACGAGGAAAATCCGAAGAAATGATGTAATCGCGCTTCGGAAGCGGAGTTTGCCTTTTCATGACTCCATTCCAACTGCCCTTCATCGTCCGCAATGTCCTCGCCACGACATTCCTCAGTCTGTCGCTTTCCCTCTGCCTGACCCCACTGTCGGCAAACGCCCAGGTCTCGGCCCAATGGAGTGATCCGGTGGACGTGCCGCCGGTCCTGCCAGGTGCCACTCTCGGCGGCGGAGTCGGTTACAGCCTGGCCATCGCATCCACAGGAAGAATTTACTCCTTTGCAATGGAAACCCCTGCCAGTGGGGGAATTCCCGCCTCCCGCCTGAAGTACACCGATGCCCCGCGCGCCTCATCTCCGGTCTGGGGAAACATCCCCCTGCCGACCTCGGCCCTGGGCAGCGGCGTGTCGAGCCCCTGCATCGTGATCGACGCCGACGACAACCTTCATCTGGCGTGGTACGCTCCGGCCACCCGCCGCATCGGCCATGCCATCTATCGCTCCACATCCGGAACCTGGACGGACGAGCAGTTTCTCTACACCGCGGGCGCCACTCAGCCGGTGAAATACATGCAGGTGGAGGTGGACCGCTCCGGCACTGTTCATTTCCTCTGGCACGAGGGAGACCCCGACGTCTCCGCTGCAAGCGCCGATGTCCGCTACGCCCGCCGCCCTTCCGGCTCCGCCACTTTCAACGTCCGCTCCACTCCGCTGAACCTAACCGCCGCGCTCAACGCCGCGTTTCCCCTCGCCCACTTCGGCGGCTGTGATGGATCGGCCCTGGCCGTGGCCTGGCGCGAAGAGACCACGCCGGGCGGCTGGGATGTGAAGATGAATGTCAGCAACGACAACGGCGTGACGTGGCGGACCACGCCGCTGGTGGTGGCGAATGGTCCAGGAAACCAATGGGACCCCTCGATCGTGATCGACCGCCACAACATCGTCCACCTCACCTACCCGGAGAAGACCGGCATCGTCTCGGTCCTGCACTACTTGCGATTCGACGACGTGCCCGCCTTGTTCGCGCAGACCGCCACGGTGGCACAGCCCCTCAGCGACCGGCAGCTCACGCCCGATGGCGAGAGCCACGAACTGCCCTACTCGTGCTACGACTACCAGCGGGACATCGTCTGGCTTTCCTGGAAACAACGCCACATCATCGAAAGCCTGGGGCTGCGCGACGATGTCCTGCTCGTTCATGCCCTTCGAAAAGGCGAGGTGGTCAGCGAAACCGAACGCCTGTCGGACGTGCGCACCAGTGGTGAGAACATCAGGTTTCCCGACTTCCAGGCCGCCCCGGATGGCCATGTCTTCTTCACTTATGAGACAGGCCTCGACACCCACATGAAGTTGATGGAGCGCCTCGCCACCCCAGATCCGCTGGCTCTTGCTCCCAGCCTCACTGCCTCGGATTCCTCATCTCTCGAATGGGCGTTCCCGACCGAGTTCGCGGTCAGCTACCAGGTCGAGAGTTCGGACGACCTGGTGACCTGGACCCCGGTCGGCGATCCATTCACCGGCGATGGCGAGGACGCCACGGTCGTCCAAGCGATCACCGGCCAAGCCCGTTCGTTCCTCCGCTTGCGCTCCACCCGTCCGTGAGCGGTCGCGACTGCGGGGGATGAGCCCGCTGGAGTCGCGGCATGCGAGGCCTTGAAATGGGCAAGCCTGAATCCTGAAATCCAAACCACGAAATTCACGAGACAACACGAAAGCCTGGGAGTTCCGATTCGCCTCGGACTCATCCATCAGGGGAGTGCGAAGACCGTCACGATGGCTTCTCGTTTCGTGCCTTCTCGTGGCTTTCGTGCCTTCTCACTTCCTTCAGAAGGATAAGTCCAAGTTTCAAGCAGCCCGCTCTCACCTCAGCTTCCGCTTCTTCGGATTCCGGCTCTTGCCGCCGAAGACGACTTCCTTGATGTCGAAGGCTTCCGGGTCGTACTCGCCGCGATACCAGCCGATCTGGCCGTTGAGGGCTTCCAGGTACTGGAACACTCCACCGAAGTCCTCCGGCGGGCAGGCGCGCGCGCCGCCAATCATGACCGGGCCCTCGACGTCGCTTTCCTCCTTCGATTCGAAGACGACCTCATGAATCCAGTCCTCGGCGAAATCGTAGCGGTAAAGCATGCGAAGCGGCAGGCGCTTTTTCCCGATGTACTCCGCCAGCGTGATCCCGAGTTCATCCTGGAATTCGCCACCGGCCGGCACCTGATCCGCCAGACCCACGGGGCCGATCACGTCGGTGAGACGCTTGCCCTTGCCGTGGCGGAACTCATGCGGGTGCTTGTTTTCCCAGCCCATCGCATCCTGGATGGCATTGTTCAACTGGAGGAAATTGAACGAGGCAGGCACGGAAAATTTCCGCCAGATCTGCGGGTTGATCTGGTAGAGGAAGACCTTGATGACGACTCGGGAAATGCTCACGAGGGCAGAGTAAGGAGAGAGGAAGGGCTTCGCAAGGAAATGACCATGCGCACTCAATGAGTCCCGTCCTTCCCGATAGGCCTTAAGGGAAATGAAAAACCACGAAAGCCACGAAAGGGCACGGAACGAGACACCATGGTGACGGTCTTCGCGCCCACCTGATGGATGAGTCCGAAGCGTTTCGGAACTGCTCGGCTTTCGTGAGGTTTCGTGAACTTCGTGGTCGATGTTTCCGGACTC
>JAIYDT010000107.1 GCA_027487355.1 Verrucomicrobiaceae bacterium | reverse complement strand
CGCTGGTGGGGGCCGGAGGGGTTTCGGAATACGTTTCATGAGTTCGATTTCAAGCCGGGTGGAATGTGGCGCTTCGACATGCATGGGCCGGATGGCGTGGACTATCCGAACGAGTGCCGGTTCGACGTCATCGGCGAGGAGGGAGTCGTGCTCACTCATCTGGCAACCATGCACCATTTCGAACTCGCCATCACGTTGGAGCCTGTCGGGGATGCGACGCATCTGACATGGAAAATGACTTTTCAGACCCCGGAAGAGTGCGACAAGGTCCGGAGTTATGCTCCGGCCTGCAACGAACAGAATCTTGACCGGCTTGAAGCAGTCCTCCGTGAACACTGACTCCCTCCTCCCATGATCAAGAAAATCCTCCTCATCCTCGCCGCTGCCATCCTGGTGCTGGTGATCGTCGTCTCACTGCGTCCCTCGCAGTTCACCGTCACCCGCTCGGCCACGGTCCCGGCTTCTCCGGAGGTGGTCTTCGCCCAGGTGAATGATTTCCACAAGTGGCAGGAGTGGTCGCCGTGGGCGAAGATGGATCCGGCCTGCAAGTTCGCCTTTTCCGGACCGGAGTCCGGCGTTGGCGCGGGCTTTTCCTGGGATGGAAACAACGATGTCGGTGCGGGCACGATGAAGATCACCGAGAGCAAGCCGGGCGAATCGGTGAAGCTCGATCTCGATTTCACCAAGCCGATGGAAGGCCACAACCTCACGGTCTTCACCTTCAAGCCGAATGGCAGCGGCACCGATGTCACCTGGACGATGTCCGGCGAGAACGGATTCATGGGCAAGCTCTTCGCGCTGTTCGTCGATTGCGACAAGTTGGTCGGCGGCCAGTTTGAGAAGGGCCTGGAAAATCTCAAGGGCGTGGTGGCGAAGACTCCTGTTGCTGGTCAGTAGAAGGCAGGGACTCGGCCTCCGGACGGTCCGGCGGGGGCACTGTCACCAATCCCTCCGGGCCAAACTCGCTTTCAGGCCGTCACCTTCTGGACCTTTTCGGAGAATGGCCTTTTGAGTCGATGCGCTTGGAAAGCGCTGCCACGATCACTGGGCCGCCAGCGCCTCCAGCTCCTCCCATCTGGTGAAGAGAGTGTGGACGTGGGCTTTGGCGGCTTCGAGCTTTGTGACGATTTCTGGGACCTCGGCGAAGCGGTTGAGCTGGAAGTCGGGGTCGTTGAGGAGGGCCTCGATCTCGGCGACTTTCGCCTCGGCGGCGTGGATGACGTCCTCGATGCCTTCGAGTTCCTTGCGCTCGGCGAGGGTGAGCTTGCGTGGTTTTGCTGGAGTGGCGGCGGCTTTCTGTCTGGCGGTGGCTTCCTTGGCGGCGGCTGCGGCGTAGAGCTTGTCGCGCTGCTCGCGGGCCTGGCGCTTTTCGAGGTAGTAGGAGTAATTTCCCGGCTGGACGATGACGCCGTCGTCCTCGAAGGCGACGATCTGATCACAGATGCGGTCGAGGAAATAGCGATCGTGGGAAACGACGAGCACGCTGCCATCAAAGGCGGCGAGGGCCTCCTCCAGCATGCGCAGTGAGGGCAGGTCGAGGTCGTTGGTGGGTTCGTCGAGAACGAGGAGGTTGCCGCCGGTTTTGAGGACCTTGGCGAGCATGAGTCGCGCGCGTTCGCCACCGGAAAGGAGGTCGACGCGTTCGTTGATGCGCTTGTCGTCGAAGAGGAAGCGGCGGAGATAAGCGCGGGCACCGAGGGTCTGGTTGCCGAACTGGAGCTTCTCGTTGCCGTCGGAAATCTCATCCAACAACGAGCCGGTGCCATCGAGGGCCATTCGGGTCTGATCGATGTAGTTCACGCGGACGCGCTTGCCGATCTCGGCCTTGCCTTCGGTGGCGGAGATTTGGCCGAGACATAACTTGATCAGGGTGGTCTTGCCCGCGCCATTGCGCCCGACGATGCCGGTGCACTGGCCGGGGCGGAGGGAAAGCGTGAGCTTGCGGAACAGCCAGCGCGGATTCGTTTCGGTGCCGATGTTGAGCGAGGCGTTTTCGAGTTCGACGACGGTGTTGCCGAGCTCCGGCGGGGGAGGGATGAGGAGGTCCATTTCCCGCTCTTCGGGTGGCGCCTCCATGCCTTCGATCTCGTAGAACTTGTCGAGCCGCGTGCGCTGCTTGGTGCCACGGGCTTTGACGCCGGAGCGGACCCATTCAAGTTCCTCGCGGAGGAAACGTTGGCGGCGTCGCTCGGTCTGCTCGGCGATCTGGTTGCGGACGGCCTTCGATTCCAGATACGCAGTGTAGTTTCCCGGATGGGAAAAGGCGCGACCGTTGTCCACTTCGATGATGCGCGAGGCGATGACATCGAGGAAATAGCGGTCGTGCGTCACGAAGATCGCCGCGCCGGAGAAGCCGCGCAGGAAGTCCTCGAGCCAGCGGATCGAGTCGGCGTCGAGGTGGTTGGTCGGCTCGTCCAAAAGAAGCAGATCCGGCTGCGAAACGAGGGCCCGACACAGCGCGACGCGGCGCTTTTCCCCACCGGAGAGCTTTTCCGTGGGGGCCTCCAGGGGCGGCGTGCCGAGGGCGGTGGAGATCGACTTGATGCGCGATTCCAGGTTCCAGCCGTCGGCGTGGTCGATGAGGTGGAGCAGGTCGGAAAGCTCGGCATCGGAGCCTTCGCCATGCTCGTAGCGGCGAATGGCTTCCACGAGGTCAGCGGCTCCGGCGGCGATGTTGTCGAAGACGCTGAGCGAGAGATCGAGCTCGAACTCCTGCGGCAGGTAGCCCACGCGCAGACTGCGGCGAAGGGAGATTTCCCCGGAGTCGGCGGCTTGCTGGCCGGTGAGGATCTTCAGCAGCGAGGTTTTTCCGCAGCCGTTGCGGCCCACGAGGCCGACCTTTTCTCCGGCGGAAACGGCGAGGGTCACGCCATCGAGCAGCGTTTGATAGCCGTAGGAGAGGCGGAGTTCGTTGGCGGAGAGGAGGGCGGACATGCGAGGGCGCGGATATGGAGGAGGATCGGGGAAAGGTCGATGGCGGATCGCGGAAAGTGTGGTTCTGGGTCG
>JAIYDT010000425.1 GCA_027487355.1 Verrucomicrobiaceae bacterium | reverse complement strand
TAACGCCCGATGCGCTCACCGGGCCCCTCGCTCGGGGTGGAGCGCGGCGTTTCCTCAAGGGCGGAGGGATCTGTTAGATCGATCAACTCCTCACCGGCCTCGGTCGCCACGATCGTCCTTGCGCCCTCCGCCTTTCGGAAAAAGCGATCCGCCTGCATGTGAACGGATGCCAGGGTGCGCAGGCGCTCGGAACGGGAAGGATCGCCATCGCGGATCAGGTCGAAGAAGGCCTCCCGCGATGCCGGTTCATCGATGCCGAGCGCCGTCTCAAACAAGACTTCGTCGATTTCCTGCGGATCATCCATGGCGTTCGGACAGACTTCGGGATTCGGGGAAATTTCCGGACATCAGGCCGGCCCAGCCGGCTCCCGGTCCTGTTCGATCTCGGTGAGGATTTGGAAAAGCCGCGCCTTGGCCAGCATCCATTTCCGGCGGACGGTCTTCTCGTTCACGCCCAGCGAATCGGCGACCTCCTGGTTGGTGAGTCCGGCGAAGAACTTCAGCATCACGATGCGGGTGTCGCCCGGATTCTCCGACTCGAAGCGCTTCAGGCTTTCCTCGATCAGCAGCAGCCGTTCGTCGGCGGACATGTCGGGCGCATCGAGCGGGATCAGCGGATTCACGTCTCCGCCGCCGTGTTTCAGGCTCGCCTTCTGTCGGGCGCGGTCCATCAGGATGCGCCGCATCGTGAGCGCGGCTGCGTTGAAGAAATGCTCCCGGCTTTCCCAACTGCGATCCATTTTTCCACCAAGCCGGATCCACGCCTCGTGCACCAGGGCGGTGGGCTGCAAGGTCAGGCCCTGCATGCCGCCGAAAAGCCGCGCCGACGCGAGCCTGCGGAGCTCATCATAAACCACGGGAAGCAGCCGCTCCGAGGTCAGGTCCTCGGGCGTTGACAGGCTCATGGGCTCAGGGTCTTCCATTCGTGTCTGGAAAACTAGAGGCAGGCATGGCGTGGATCAACCCGGAAAGAACCATCGCGGTTTTCGCGAAACTCGAATGCCCAGAGGGTTTCCTCGGCGTTGGAAAGGTCCGGGAAACTCAAAGAGCACGCGCCGCCACTGGATCGGAGCCAGCGCTGGTCTTTGGGAGAGTGCCTGAACCGCGATGGAACACCGAAAACAGCGAGCCGACTGGATGGTCCATACATGGCTTGTGCCCCTTGTTCATCGTTCGGGAGGGGCATGACTGTCGAGGAAGGCGATGGCCCTGCGGCGGGTCTCCTCCGCTCGATCTGTCGGTTCACCAGCAATCCAACGACAGGTGCCGCCGGAGGATCTCGCAAGGTATTGAATCCGCGTCAACGCTCTCAACCACTCGTCTATCGTGGTGTCGCCATCGAATCCATGAGGACCGAGTCGATCCCGAATCTCAGTGGAAACCTCGTCGCGATGTTCGAGAAGGTGGTCGATGATCTCAGTCGCCGAGGTGATGCACCAGTTGGCCTCGGCAACCTTCCAGACTTCTTTGCAGTGGGGAAGCCGCCAAATCCAGTCACCGGTGCGCTCCGTGAAGTCTCGATCAATCAGGATCGAAATCCCCCTGAGACTCTGAGGCAGCAACTCACCCTCAGAGCGAATCGCTGGCCATTCTTCGGGGTCGAGCGGTTGATTCATTTTGGGCAAAACATTAGATGCGTGACCACCGGCGAGGTTGAAATGAAAAAGAAATAAAGTTAAGATAATTATGAACCGTCAGGAGACACGACTTGTTCTGAATTCTGTGGATTGTCATGACTTTGCAGCATCCGGCTAATCCAAAGATCTGCTTCCGATTTCCGTTGGGGATCCTCGGCTGCTTTCCTGAATGCTTCCAGAGCCTCTATTCTAGATTGGGGCAAATCCTGCATGCTATAAGCTCGACCTAGGCCAAGGTATGCGCGTGACGTGTATTCGCCGGTTGGGAACCGCTGAATGCAATCTCTGAATGCTATCACTGCTTCCGGATACTTATTTCCCAGCAGCTTGCCGAGCCCTATGTTAAAATAGAGCATTTCGTGGGGTTTTCCAGCGCCCGGGCCAAGCAGCTTCAATGATTCTTCAATCTTCTCGACAGCCACATTGTAATCTTTGTTCGAGAATGCATCTTCCGCCTCTTGAAAGATCCGATTTAAGGTAGCGGGTGATACTATGACTCGAGGAGGGTGAGTTTTTTCTGGGGCATCCGAGGACTCGGTGTCTTCAACGCTCGGGACCGGATCCTGGGTCTTCTTCTGATCTAGATTTTCGGGTGCGGTCTCTTCGAGAGCGGGAAGTTTTTCTTGTCGCCTTTCACAGGACGGCTGAACAAGCAACACGAGAACGATCAAGGGAATGATTAAAGTTGTCTCCATGGCTTAGTAGAACAGTCATTCTCCTCCCACTCAAAGTTGAATATCTTACACCTTCATCGTGGATGATTGATGGAGTGATGATCTCTGGAAACGCCTGATTGTCAATGCGGCGCTTCTGCGACAATCGACGTTCCCAGGCCTTCGGAATCATTCCGGAGTTTCTGATGAATTGGATCAGCTTGCCGACTGGATTCGTGGCTGGGAGCATCCTGCTCCAGTCCGTCTGGGGAGCTTCCAGCTCCCAGGCATCCTTAGGAAGACTCGGAGCGGGACGCACCGAAGACGGACTGGAGCTGGAAGCTCCAGCTACGGGTCCGGCTCGGTCCCAGGCCGCCCCGACTGACCGATGTGTGAAACAGACGCCCGGAGAACCGCCTTTCCCGCCCAATCCGCCGGAACTTTCTCTTTGCCGCCCCCGCGACGGCTGCCTAGCGTGGCGGCGTGCCTGATTTGGACGTTAGACCTTTCGCTGATGTGGCGGTGATCGACCGGGAGTATCTC
>JAIYDT010000520.1 GCA_027487355.1 Verrucomicrobiaceae bacterium | reverse complement strand
ATCGCGATCGCGACAATCATCTCGATGGTGGCCTCCTTCATCGTCTCTCTAACAGCCATTCCGGTGCTGTGCTCGTTCCTCCTCAATCCGAAGGCCGGACACGCGCACAAGGATGGCCTGGTCACGCGTGGCATGAAATGGCTGCTTGAGCATGTCTGGCTCCGCTTCGGGTTGGGCCAGCCCTATCTCCTGCTGGCCATCGCGCTGGTGATCGTGGTCGGCGCCTTTTCGCTCTATCCGAAAATGGGCAAGGATTTCCTGCCGAAGTTCAAGGAGGAGACCGCACTCGTGGCGGTGACGTCCGCGCCGGGGACCTCGCTGGAGGAAATGAACCGGATCTCGGACGTCGTCGAGCAGCAGATCCTTTCGGTGCCCGAGGTGAGGAAGGTGGGACGCCGGCTGGGTCGTGCCGAACGTGGCGACCATGTGGTGCCGGTTTCCACGGCCGAGTTCGATATTGATTTCCGCAGTCCGGAAAGCGGTGACAAAGGTCGCGATCGCAATGTAATCCTCGATGATATCTCGAAGCGGATCAAGACGGTGCCGGGGGTGTTCGCGGTGGTCGGCGGACCCTTGGCCGACCGCATCGGCCACATGCTCAGCGGCGTCTCGGCTCCCGTGGCGGTGAAGATCTTCGGGCCCGATCTGGCGGAGTTGCGTCGATTGGGAATCGAGATCCAGCGCATCTGCAAGACCATCCCCGGCTTCGAGGACTGCAAGCTCGACCAGACCTCGTCGATTCCCCAGTTGCGCATTGAGGTCGATCGCGATCGTGCCCGTGCTTACGGCATCGCCCCCGGTCATCTCAACGAGCAGCTCTCCACCCTCATCGGCGGCAAGGAGGTCGCGGAGCTTCGCGACGGCCAGCGATCGGTGAATCTCGTCACGCGACTGCCTTTGGAATGGCGCGGCTCGCCGGAGAAGATCTCGCAGATCCCGATCGAGATGGGAAATGGCCAGCGTGTGCCGCTTTCGGTCGTGGCGGATGTGCGCGAGGCGAAGGGACCGAACGTGATCTTCCGCGAGGACAGCCAGCGGCGATTCGCCCTCGCGATCAAGCCGACTGTTAGAGACGTCTCCACCCTGGTCGGACGGCTCAAGTCGGAGGTCGCGGAAAAGGTGAAACTGCCGGAAGGCTATTTCCTCAAGTTCGAAGGCGAGTTTCAGGCCCAACAGGACGCGACCCAGCGCATCGCAATCTTCACGGCGGTGATCCTGTTGGTGATCGGCTTCCTGCTCTACGGCTATTTCCGCACGCCGTTCTTCGCGATCCAGGTGCTGTTCGACATCCCGCTGGCGATGGTTGGCGGGCTGGTTTTGACCTATCTCATGCTGCAAAACATCAGCATCGCCACGCTCGTCGGCTTCATCGCCGTCGCTGGGGTCGCCGCGCGGAACAGCATCATGCTCATCTCCCACTACCTCCATCTGATGCAGCACGAGGGAGAAGGCTTCACCAAGGCGATGGTGATCCGGGGCACGAAGGAGCGTCTGGTGCCGGTGCTCATGACCGCGCTTGCCGCAGGCATCGGGCTCATTCCCCTGGTGCTGGCCGCCGATCAGCCTGGTAAGGAGATCCTTCATCCGGTGGCGGTGGTCATCGTGGGAGGTCTGGTGACGAGCACGCTGCTCGGACTCGTCGTCACTCCCACCGTCTTCTTCACCTTTGGCCGCAAGGCCGCCGCGAGATCCATCGAACTCGAATCATCCGCCTCGCACTGAGGGGGGAGAAAGCATGAAGTTCTAAGCACTAAACTCGAAACGGAAGAAGCGATCTACTGTCCTATTTCCCAGTCTGTCATCTAACAAAAGAATCCCATGAAAACCAAAATCAGCATCCTGCTCGCCATTGTCGTTCTGCCATTTCTGAATGCTGCGGAAGATCACGACAAAGCCAAGAAAGAGACCGGCCCGAACGGTGGTCGGGTTGTGACGAATGTCACTCCGCATTACGAATTCTTCGTCACGCCGGAGAAGAAGGTGAAGATCACCTTTCTTGGCGAGGATGGAAAAGCAGTGCCTGCCAAGGACCAGGTGATCACCGCCGTGGGGGGCGATCGAGCCGCTCCAACCAAGTTGACCTTTGCCAAGGACGGCGACTCGCTCCTGTCCGACAAGCCCTTTCCCGAAGGCAAGGAGCTGCCGATCGTCGTTCAGGTGAAGGTCACCCCCGACGCCAAAACCGTGACCGAGAAGTTTACGGTGAATCTCGCGAATTGCCCCGAGTGCCAGCATCCCGAGTATGCCTGCACCTGTGATCATGATCATTGAGGGTTCGAGGTCCGGCGGTGTTGGGAAAACCCCGCGTGCTGTGGAGACTGAGCGCGGTGCTCGTGAAGGATCGCCTTCAACTTCCGGTTTCCGTCAAATAGAGGAACTGCGCTGCCATGGCTGGGATCGAAACGCTTATCACTGGATCGGGAGAGCATTCCCGTTCAGCCTTTGGCCATGAGTTCCATCCTGCCCGGCCGCACGCCGCACACCCCGATCGCCGTGAACATCGAAATGTGGTTCGAGGGCGACTTCGTTTCCCGAATCGAACAAGCCGCGAAACTGGGCTTTCCGGCGATCGAGCTCTGGACCTGGAAGGATAAGGATCTCAATGCGGGCGCAGAGGCCTTGAACAAGCAAGGGATGACCGCCACGCAGTTCACCGCTTGGGGCTTTGGGAAAGAGATCAATGATCCGGCGTTTCCGGTGGCGACCTTCGTGGAGGAAATCGAGCGCTGCTGCGAGGCGTCGAAGCTCCTGCCTGGCTGCGACCTGATGACCGTGGTCGGCGGTGACAATGTCCCCGGTCTGACGAAGGAGCAGATGCACGCCGCCGTGATCGAGAAACTCCGCGCCGCCGTGCCGGTGCTGGAGCGCCATGGCAAGACAGTCATCCTGGAGCCGATGAACCCTTACAATCACCCCGACCATTGCCTCTACGGCAGCGCCGACGGCATCGCGATCTGCGAAGCGGTGGGTTCGGACCACGTGAAGCTCAACTGGGATCTTTTCCACATGCAGCGCTATGAGGGCAACCTCATCGACAACCTCCGCAAGGGCGCGAAATGGATCGGCTACGTTCAGTTCGCCGACAGCCCGGACCGGCATGAACCACGAACGGGTGAGGTGCGATACGAGGAGCTTTTCCGCGAGGTTCGGAAACTCAACTTGCCGCTGCCTCTGGGCGCGGAGTGCATTCCATTTGAGGGTAATGTGGTCCGTGCTGCGACCAGATTGTTCGAGGTGGATGCGGCGTCGGAATGAGGCGGGCTTTCCGGATGTGACTGGGCTCACCGAACAACAAGACCTATAGGACACATTGGTCCTATAGGTCTTCTGTGAAACTTTCTCAGCAACCTCACACGAGAGCCTCTTTCGCGGCGGCCTTGGCGAAGTCGCGGTTCATGCGGGCGATGTGGTCGGCGCTGATTTCCTTCGGGCAGGCGGCTTCGCACTCGTATTGGTTGGTGCAGTTGCCGAAGCCTTCGGCGTCCATCTGGCGGACCATTGCAAGAACGCGCTTTTCTCGCTCCGGCTGGCCCTGCGGCAGGTGGCCGAGGTGGCTGACCTTGGCGGACACGAAGAGCATCGCGGACGCATTTTTACAGGAAGCCACGCAGGCTCCGCAGCCGATGCAGGCGGCGGCATCGAAGGCGCTGTCGGCATCGGCCTTCGGGATCGGCAGCGAGTTTGCATCGACGGCGGAACCGGTGCGGACGTCGATGTAGCCGCCGGAAGCGATGATGCGGTCGAAGGCGGAACGATCGACGATCAGGTCTCGGACGATCGGGAAGGCCTTGGCGCGGAAGGGTTCGATCCAGATGGTGTCGCCATTGGTGAACTTCCGCATGTGGAGCTGGCAGGTGGTGACGCCGCGATCCTTGCCGTGGGGGATGCCGTTGATCGTGAGCGAGCAGGATCCGCAGATGCCTTCGCGGCAATCGTGATCGAAGTGGATCGGCTCCTTGCCTTGAACGATCAGGCCTTCATTGACGATGTCGAGCATCTCGAGAAAGGAGGCTTCCTCAGGGATGTTGTTGGCCGGATAGGTCTCGATGCGTCCGGCGGATTCCTTGCTGTCCTGACGCCAGACTTTGAGGGTGAGATTGAGTTGCTTGGACATGGCGGGTGAGGCTGGAAGTGGTTCGTGGAAAAGGATCAGGCGTAGGAGCGGACGGAAGGCTTCAGGGTCTCGAAGGTCAGCGGTTCCTTGTGGAGGATCGGCGCATTTCCAGCACCGGTGAACTGCCAGGCGGCGACGTAGGCAAAAGTGTCGTCGTGGCGCTTGGCCTCGCCCGGCTGGGTCTTGCCGGCCTGCACTTCGGGGTCGGACTCGGTATACTGGTGCTCTGCGCGGAAGTGACCGCCGCAGGATTCCTCGCGGTTGAGGGCGTCGTGGCACATCAGTTCACCGAACTCGAGGAAGTCTGCCACGCGACCTGCTTTTTCGAGTTCCATGTTGGCTCCAGCACCTGAGCCGGGGATGCGGACGTTGCTCCAGAATTCCTCGCGGATGGCTGGGATTTCCTTGAGGGCCTGATGGAGGCCTTCTGCGGAGCGTTCCATGCCGCACTTGTCCCAGATGATCTTGCCGAGGTCGCGGTGGAAGGAATCGACCGTGCGCTTTCCGCCGATGGCGAGCATCTGGGCGGTGCGGGCGTTGATTTCAGCCTCGGCCTTCTTGAACTCGGGGTGGTCGGTGGTGACGGTGCCGGGCTTCTGGGTGGCGAGGTAGTTGGCGACGGTGGTCGGGGCGACGAAATAACCGTCGGCCAGGCCCTGCATCAGGGCGGAGGCCCCGAGGCGGTTCGCGCCGTGGTCGGAGAAATTCGCCTCACCAAGCACGTGGAGGCCGGGGATGTTCGACATCAGGTTGTAGTCCACCCAGAGGCCGCCCATGGTGTAGTGGACGGCGGGGTAGATCATCATCGGACGGGTATAGGGATCCTCGCCGGCGATCTTTTCATACATCTGGAAGAGGTTGCCGTAGCGGGCGCGGATGGTGTCCTCTCCGAGGCGCTTGATGGCATCCCGGAAGTCGAGGTAAACGCCGAGGCCGGTGGGGGCCACGCCGCGACCGTCGTCACAGGCTTCCTTGGCGGCGCGGGAGGAAATGTCCCGCGGGGCAAGGTTTCCGAAGGAGGGATACTTGCGCTCGAGGTAGTAGTCGCGGTCGTCCTCGGCAATGTCGTTCGGCGAAAGCTGGCCCTTGCGGATCTTTTCAGCGAGCTCTCGGGTCCGCGGGGCCCAGACGCGGCCGTCGTTGCGGAGCGACTCGGACATCAAGGTCAGCTTCGACTGATATTCGCCGCTGACCGGGATGCAGGTCGGGTGGATCTGAGTGTAGCAGGGATTTGCGAAGAGGGCTCCCTTTTTCGCGGCACGCCAGGCGGCGGTCACGTTGCAGCCCATGGCGTTGGTCGAAAGGAAGAAGACGTTGCCATAGCCACCGGTCGCAAGCAGGACGGCGTCGGCGGCGTGGGAGGAAATTTTCCCGGTGTTGAGGTCGCGGACGACGATGCCCTTGGCCTGTCCGTCGACGAGGACGAGGTCGAGCATTTCGGTGCGCGGGAACATCTTTACGCCGCCCTTGTGGATCTCCTTTTCAAGGGCCTGGTAGCAACCGATGAGCAGCTGCTGCCCGGTCTGGCCACGGGCGTAGAAGGTGCGGGAAACCTGGGCACCCCCGAACGAGCGGTTGTCGAGGAGACCGCCGTATTCGCGGGCGAAGGGCACACCTTGGGCGACGCACTGGTCGATGATGGCGGTGGAGACTTCTGCGAGGCGGTAAACGTTGGCTTCGCGCGAGCGGAAGTCGCCGCCTTTGAGGGTGTCGTAGAACAGGCGGAACGTGGAGTCGCCGTCGTTGCGATAGTTCTTCGCAGCATTGATCCCGCCCTGCGCGGCGATCGAGTGGGCGCGGCGCGGGCTGTCCTGGTAGCAGAAGCACTTCACCTGATAGCCCAGCTCGGCGAGGGTGGCCGCAGCGGCACCACCGGCGAGGCCGGAGCCCACAACGATGATCGTGTATTTCCGCTTGTTGGCCGGGTTGATGAGCTTCGAGTCCATCTTGTGCTTCGACCATTTCTGGTCGAGCGGTCCGGCTGGCACTTTCGAATCGAGGATGAATGACATGGCGTGGGCAGGTGAGGGATTATTTTCCAAAGCCGAAGACGAGGATGGCGAGCGGGATGGAGATGAATCCAAGCCAGATCAGGAGGGCGTAGCCTTTCGAAATGGCCGCGATCATCGGGCGGGACTTCTTGGAGCGCAGGCCGAGGGTCTGGAACATCGAGGCGACGCCGTGGGAAAGGTGAGAGCAAAGGAGGGTCATCGCGATCACGTAGAAGGCGACGACATACCAGACCGAGAAACCGTCGATCACCATTTTCCAGGCGTCGTGGCGGGTGAGGCCGGTGTTCGCGAGGTGCGCGGCGTCGACATAAGTGTCGTAGGTGTTGCCGGCGCGGACTGTGAAGTGGAGGAGGTGGTAGATCACGAAGGCGAGGATGGTCAGGCCACTCCAGATCATGATGCGGGAAGACTTCGGAGCCTGAATGGTGGCGTCGAAGGCGTAGGGCGTGCGGGCGGCCTTGTTTTCTCGGGTCAGCTGGATGGTCGCGACGATGTGAAGGGTCACACAGCTGAGCAGGCCGATGCGGGCGATCCAGACGCCGGCCCCGTGGAGGGCGTGGTGGAGAAGTTCAGCGTAGTCATTGAACGCCTTCTGACCCACGAAGACCAGAAGGTTGCCGGTCAGGTGGCCTGCTAGGAACAGGACAAGCGCCAGTCCGGTGAGGGCGACGACGAGTTTTTTACCAATGGAGGAACTCCAGTAGGAACAGAGGCAGCGTGAGAGGGCGTTCATGGGACGAAAAAAGGGGCAAAATGCAGGGCCGCGCCGTAAATAGGTTCCGGCCCCGCGCTTTTCAAGGGGAGAGTCTGAAAGGTTTGGTTCTTTGATGAAAGGGTAGCGATTTGAGCGCTTTTAGGCTGGGGAGCGTCCAGGAACGAAGCTTGCCGGATTTTACGAACAGTTGCGCATTCCAGACCCGGAATCCTTTTGGCCAATGGGGAGAATGGCCCTTGTTCAAACTTGGCCCGCCTGCTGCTATTGGCTGCGTGGAACCCATGGAAATGTTTGAGGGATACGAACCAGGAAAATTCTACGACGAGATGTTTGCAGCCCCGGGCCAGGTCCGGGATTACTGTGGTCCGCTCTTCAACCGCTTCAACGGACTGACCGAACGCGACTTCCTCGCCAGGAAGGCGACCTGTGAGCTCTATTTCCTCCGCCAGGGCATCACCTTCAACGTCTACCACGACAACCAGGGCACCGAGCGGATTTTTCCCTTCGATCCGGTGCCGCGCGTCATTCCAGCGCATGAGTGGGAGCTGTTAGAAGCCGGGCTTTCCCAGCGGCTGATGGCGCTGAACCTTTTCCTGCACGACATCTACCACGAGCAGCACATTCTCAAGGACGGCATCATTCCGCGCCACTACATCGAGAACGCGAAGCACTACCGTCCGGAGTTCCGGGGGATCAACGTTCCCAAGGACATCTACATCCACATTTGCGGCAGCGACCTCGTCCGCGGCCATGACGGCACCTACTACGTCCTCGAGGACAATGGCCGCTGCCCCTCCGGAGCCTCCTACCTGTTGGAGAACCGCAATGCCCTGAAGCGCGCCTTTCCGGGCCTTTTCGACACCCTAGGCGTCCGCTCGGTGGATTCCTACCCGCGCGATCTGCTGGACATGCTCCACTACATCTCGCCGCGTCCCAGCGATGACCCGGTCTGCGTGTTGCTGACCCCAGGCTGCCACAACAGCGCCTACTTCGAGCACTGCTACCTGGCCCGCGAGATGGGCATCGAGATCGTCGAAGGCCGCGACCTCGTCGTGGTGGATAACATCGTTTACATGCGCACTACGACCGGCCTCGTCCGGGTGGACGTGATTTACCGACGGATCGACGACGATTTCCTCGACCCCACCGTGTTCCGAAAGGACTCGGTGCTTGGCGTGCCAGGCCTGATGAATGCCTATCGCGCGGGAAATGTCGCGCTCGCCAACGCGGTCGGCACCGGGGTGGCAGACGACAAGGTGATCTATTACTTCGTTCCGAGAATCATCCAGTACTACCTTGGTCAGGACCCCATCCTGCCGAACGTCCCGACCTACCTTGCTTCCGAGGAGGACGACAAGAAATACATCCTCGAGCACCTTCCGGAGCTGGTGGTGAAGGCCGCCAACGAATCCGGCGGCTATGGCATGTTGATGGGCCCCTCCGCCTCCAAGGCTGAGATCGAGAAGTTCCGCGAGCTGATCATTGCCGACCCCCGCAACTACATCGCCCAGCCCGTCGTTTCCCTGTCCCGCTCGCCCACCTGGTGCGATGGCACCATGGAAGGCCGCCACATCGACCTCCGGCCCTACATCATTTACGGCCGCGACATCAAGATCGTGCCCGGCGGGCTCACACGAGTCGCCTTGACCAAAGACTCCCTTGTCGTCAATTCCTCCCAGGGCGGAGGCAGCAAGGACACCTGGGTTCTCCGCCATTGAAATCCATGCTCTCCCGCGTCGCCAACACCCTCTACTGGATGGTTCGCTACGTCGAACGTGCCGACAACCTCGCGCGCCTCATCGACGTCAACCGCCACCTTCTCCTCGACTTCGAAAGCCTCGACAGCGAGCGACTCAGCGCGTTCTGGAAGCCCATCGTGCTCTCCACGGGCGACGAGGAACTTTTCGGCACCCTTTACGAGACCGCTGGCAGTGCGGAGGTCATCCATTTCCTCACCGACGACAAGCGCAACCCGAACAGCATCGTCTCGTCGATCTTCCAGGCCCGCGAAAGCGCCCGCACCGTGCGCGACCAGCTTTCCGACGAACTCTGGGAGGAGCTGAACTCGCTCTACCTCTCGCTCAGCGGCGGGGACATGAAGGCGATGGCCGAGTCTGATCCGGGGAAACTGTATGCCTCGATCCGTCGGGCGGCGCTGACCTTTCACGGCATCGCGTCATCGACCACGACCCGCAACGAAGCCTGGGAGTTCATGGACCTTGGTCGTTATCTCGAACGCGCCGACAAGACCACCCGCTTTCTCGACATCGCGAACTACCTGCCAGCCGGCATCGACGGCGGCGAAACCGGCGCGCCGGGCGTGCTCCACTGGAGTGCCATCCTCCGCTCCTGCGGCGCCATGGGGGCCTTCCGCGCCGAGTATCAGGGCGAAATCACGCCTGAAAACGTGGTCCGCTTCCTGGTGTTCTCGCGCGACTTCCCACGGTCGGTCCGCTTCTGCATGAACCGGGTCGATCAAAGCTTGCACCGCATCTCCGGTTCGCCGCGTGGCACCTTTTCCTGCGAGGCTGAGCGCGAGGCCGGACGACTGTTTTCCGAACTCAGCTACGGCTCGGCGGGCGATGCCTTCGAGGTCGGCTTGCACACCTTCCTCGATCAACTTCAGGGACGATTCAACAAGATCGGCTCGGAGATCTTCGAGACCTACGTGCTGATGCCGGAACGCGTGCAATCCCGTCCCACCGAAACGTTCACCCCGATCTCCGCCGCGCTTGCGTGGCAGATGGAGCAGGAGCAGCAGCAGCAGTGAACTCTTCCCCAGAAGAGCCAGAGGTGGTGTCCTCGCCTGTGCCGGATTCACTTTCCTGCGGCATGGCTCTTTCGGTGGTGCACCGCACGGTCTTCACCTACGGCGGTCCGGTGACCGACAGCGTCAACACGCTTCATCTGGAGCCCCGGACCTTTCCGTTCCAGAAGACGCTCAGCGCTCTCGTGAAGGTGCTGCCGGCCACCCGGCTGCGTCGCTTCACGGATCTTTTCCAGAACATCACCCACCACTTCGAACTCGCCCAGCCGCACACGAAGTTGGAGGTCGAAAGCCACATCCGCATTCGAAACCTGCCGCTGGAAGTATCGGCGGAATCCAAGGCGGCCACGCTCTTGGACTACCGGGACTCCTCCGTGCGGGAGCGCATCTGGCCCTTTCTCCAGGAAAGCCATCTCGTCTCCAAACACGTCGATACCTGGAAGCAGGCGGTCGATCTAACAAGGGAGCGGCCCACGATCTTCGACCAGTCGCTCACGATCATGCACTGGATCCACGAGACCTTCATCTACGATGTGTGCAGTACCACTTCCAGCACGCACCTTGAGGAGGCCTTCGCCCTCCGGAGAGGGGTCTGCCAGGACTATGCGCATGTCATGATTGGCCTCTGCCGCTCGGTCGGAATTGCCGCGCGTTACGCCTCCGGCTACCTCTACAACGGCCCGCGCGGCACCCTCGTTGGAGCCCAGGCCTCACATGCCTGGTGCGAGGTCTATCTGCCGGGTTCGGGCTGGATTGGATTCGATCCCACCAACGGTACGCTCGCCGATGCCCGATACGCAAAGATCGCCGTCGGTCGCGACTACGACGACGTCGCTCCGATCAAGGGCAACTATCGCGGCAGCAGCCACTGCCAGCTCCACGTCAGCGTCGAGGTGACCAAGATCGATTGAGCCATCGTGGCTGGAGCATCTCTGCTCCAGTCCGTCTCTGGAGCTTCCAGCTCCGAGTCATCCTCTTGCCCGCTGAGCTGTTAGACAAAACCCCGACCCGGCGAACTGAAGTTCGCGGTCCGTTCAGATTAGAACGGCTTCGCGATTCCGAGCCAAGCAGCCCCGGCGGCGGCCGCGAGGCAGAGCCCGAAGACCACGGACTTCGGCAGGATGTTGCGCTTGGAGAGCACCGGGGCGAAGCCGAGGAACAGCCACAGGCCGAGTTTCACCTTCCAGTAGTGCAGCTCCATCGGCGGCTTCCCGAGCATAGCGAAACCGATCACCAGGATCAGCAGCAGCGAGACCCCGTGGAGGATCGATGAGCACTTCTTGCAGTTGCTGCCGCTGAGGATGGCTCCGAACGAGGAGAAAAGCGCGAAGGCACCGACCAGATGCAGGACTTTGAGAGTATTGAGATCCATGATGGGAAAAGGGCTAGAAGGAATCCGTTCAGGGACGGCTGCGCGGATCAAAGTCCGGGTGTTCCCCGAATACAAGCAGGTGATGCGGGGAAATGGCAGGTTGCGGATTCATTCCCGCGTAGTAGGATCATCTCGATGAAAAAGGCCCTCGCCCTGCTGTTCGCACTCCTTTCCGGCGGCTATCTGCTGACGATCGGCATCCTGCCGGACCCGGTGCCGTTCATCGACGAGGGCGTCGCCTTGAT
>JAIYDT010000101.1 GCA_027487355.1 Verrucomicrobiaceae bacterium | reverse complement strand
GGTGCTGCCAGCCGTGGTGTTGGGACTTATCTGAGCCACGACGGTGGCACCGGCGACGGTGTCGTAGGCTCCCAGTCCCACCACGGAGGCCACGGTCCATGTGGCCAAGTCACCGAGTCCTGCCGCTCCGAGGACACGGGCTTCCGGAAACAGCATCTGCACGATCGGTGAGCGCTGGAACAGGAGCAGGAGAGAGCCGAGGCGTGATGAAAGAACGCGTGCCCTGACGGATGAGCGGAACAGTCGGTTCATGATGAATGGAGTTGGGTTGAAAGGGGAGATCAGTTGCACCCGCAGCCGCCGCCGCCGACTCCGCCGCCGCCGAAGCTGGCCTCACGCGAGAAATAGGCGTGCTCGGTCATCGCTTTCTGAAGGGGGTCGAGGGTTTCCGACATGACGGGTTTGGCGAGCACGCCGCGCTCGTAGGGCTTGACCCGGACAAGCTGCTGAGAACAGGAGCTCAGGGTTGTCAGCGCCAGGGCGAGACAGATGAGAAAATGATGCGGTTTCATGGAGAGGACCGGAACGTGGGGATGGCGATCACTTGCCAAGCAGGGCTTCGATTTCAGCCACATACTCGGCCTCCGTCTTCGCGCCTTGGAAGCCGCTGTGGACATGGCGGATCACGCCCTTGCGATCGACGAGATAGCTGGAAGGCATGGTTGGAGGGCTGAAAAAGCTTGCGGCCTGGTGGGTGGAGTCGTGCGCGAGGGAAAAGGTGGCGCCCATCTTGGCGGCGAAGGTCTTGTATTTGGCGGCGTCTTCATCGACGCCGATGCCGATGATCACGAGGCCCTTCGCGGCATACTTGGCCTGAAGGCGGTTGAGCGCGGGGAAGGACGCCTTGCATGGGCCGCACCAGGAGGCCCAGAAGTCCACGAGCACGACCTTGCCCGAGGTGTTGGGTAGGGTGGCGGCGGGAAGGAGTTGTGAAAGCTTGGGCATCTGCTGGCCGACCTTGGCGGGGTCGGCGGAGGAAAGGAGGGTGGAGCAGGCGAGGGTGAGGAGGGTGATGATGGTTTTCATGGAGTCTTGGGTTGAATGAGGGTTGGAGCGGAAATTCATGCGGCTTTGACCAGCCACTTTCCAAAGTGCCGGGTGCCTTCGATTCCAGAGTCAGACTGGGCGCAGACCTCGACGCCTCGGGCGAGCGAGGCGAGATGGATGCCATCTAGGGCGCCGAGCACGAAGGTCGAGGTGCTGTAGGCTCCTGCTTCAAGGCAGGATGGGGCGATGACCGTGACCGCCCGCATGCCGTTGGCCACCGGCCAGCCGGTCCTGGGATCAAGGATGTGCCCGTAGCGGATGCCGTTGTGGGTGAAATGACGGGCGTAGTCCCCGGAGGAACAGACGGCGTGGCCGCTCACGGCGAGCCCACCCCAGCATTGCCCGGGGTTGAGTCCGTCCTCGATGCCGACGTGCCAGAACGGATGCGTGCCATTTCCTCCAAGTGCAAAGATATCCCGTCCGAGGTCGATGAGGGCATCGGTGATATCACGTTGTCTGGCGAGTTGAGTGATCTGATCGACCGAGTATTCCTTGCCAAACCCACCGAAGTCCAGTCCCATACCTGTCAGGGGAAGTCGGACGGCACCAGGGCGGCGCTGGACCTTTTCCCAACCTGTTAGAGCGAGCGCCACGCGGATCTCCTGAGGGTCGGGAAGCTTCAGGTGGACGGTTTTCCAATCCCAGACCCGGAGCAAGGGCAGGAGGGTGGGGTCGAGGATGCCGTCGGTGCGGCGGTGCAGGTCGTCAGCCAGATTGAGCAGATGCTCCATCTCGGAATCGATGGCCACCCAGTCCGCACCTGCGGCGGCGTTCACCCGGGAGATGAGCGAGGCTGGCCGGTAGCGTGAGAACTTTTCCTCGAAGGCTCCGATCCATCCGAGCGCGTCGGCGGCGAAGGCGAGGGCTTTCCGGTCATCAGCGAGCTTGAACTTGATCGAACACTTGGTGCCCAGCGCATGGAACTCCAGATGACGGATGCCCTTGGCGTCCGCCTGGAGTGGCTGGGTCGGTGGAGTTGCGGTCATCGCGGGGACAGGTTCAAAACTCAGCGGCAATGCCGATGCTCCAGATGCTGGCGCTGGCATAGGCCTGCTCGGGGGAGCGGTCCGTCCTGCTTCCACTTCCGCTCATGACGTAGCGCTCGTAGGCGGCGGTGGCGCTGAACATGTCGTTGAACTGATAGCGCAGACGGACGCCTCCGCTGAGGGCGTTGAAGGAGGAAAGCCGGTAGTCGGCTGAGTAGTTGATGCCGCTTCCGTTCGGGTTGGCTTGTGGCGTGCCGATGGGCAGTCCGTCGAGGCTGTTGACGTAGAAGCTGGCCGCGTTCTGATGATAGAAGCGGACGAAGGGAACGACCTGGAAGCTCTCGCCGACCGACTGCCGCCATTCGAGCTGCACCGTCTGGGAGAAGACACCGTAGTCGTCGTGGGAAAGCCGCAGGACGGCATCGAGCACGCCGTCCGCCGGTTCGATGTAGCGGCGCGCTTCAAGCTGCAGGACCTGACGGAAGCGGGAGTCCGGACGGTTCTCGCGATAAATGTTGTCCACCGGGATGTCGATGGTGCCGCCGAGTCCATC
>JAIYDT010000585.1 GCA_027487355.1 Verrucomicrobiaceae bacterium | reverse complement strand
TCGAGCTTCACTCCGAAGTTCGAGGTGTGCGTCGGGTCCTTCTGATTCTTTCCGAGTCCGGGCGCGACCGTGTAGTGAAGATAGATGGGCGGATCATCGCTACTGACGAGTTCATACGGCGAGTATTCCTTGATCCACGGCAGGATCTTTTCGCGATTGTCCAGGAACTGCTGGAAGGACGAAATCTTCTTCGCCTTGTCGCCGTTGAGGCCGAAGGCATGGCCGCCGTAGGTGCTGTTAGGCGTCCACTCCTTCATCTGCTTCGGGTCCAGGGAGGTTTGTGCACCGAGGACTCCGACGCAGAACAGTCGTGTGGATTCACGGGCAATCGGGTCAGCACTCTTCGGATCGGCCATGTCGTTGTGAAACGCCAACCACAAGCTCGAACAGGCTCCGGCAGAACCGCCTGATGCCCCGATGCGCATCTTGTCGATGTTCCACTCCGCCGCCTTGCTGCGGACGAACTGCAAG
Source organism: Verrucomicrobiaceae bacterium (assembly GCA_027487355.1). Classification (GTDB taxonomy): domain Bacteria; phylum Verrucomicrobiota; class Verrucomicrobiia; order Verrucomicrobiales; family Akkermansiaceae; genus Luteolibacter. Next base: position 3,127 of record JAIYDT010000585.1, on the reverse strand, counting down.
GCGCGCGCCGCATCGCCGAGCGGCCATTTCACCGGAGGCTGAATCCCTGCGGCGGTGGCCTCCTGAACGAAGCGGTAGTTGATTGAAACCACGGAAATCCCGGCGGAGAGATACTCCTTCACTCCTGCCACGCGGTCCTTGTCGTTGCTCTTCCATGAGCCGCCGTGAATGAAGAACACCAAGGGCGTTGGCTTCGCGGACTCGGCTTTCCAGAAATCCAGCACCTGCTTTTCATGATCACCGTAATGAACATTCGCCATCGTCGGCGGCGTGCGCACGGTCTGCGTATTCTCGGTGGTCCAGAAGTCCTGGTTGCCTGCCTTTTTCGCGATGGGCTCAGCCTCTTCGCCGATGGCCATCGCGGCAAAGATTGTGAGGAGGATCATGGGTTTCATTGAATGAAAGGAAATGGATTACTTCGGCAAAGCACCCTGCCAACCCGCACGCCACTGCGCTGTCAGTTTGGCCACCAATTCCTGGTTGGCGGGATTTGCCGCGATGTTGGTGTTTTCCTCGGGATCCGTCCGGCGGTCGTAGAGTTCGACGGCATCGACCTTGTTGACATCCTCTTTCGCCACCCAGGTCGTGAGCCGATAACGCGCGGTCCGCATGGAGTATCCAACCAGGTTGTTCTTCCCATTCTTGCGCGGGTATTGGCTGAATGCAGCGGACTTCCATGCCTTCGTCGGATCATCGAGAAGGGGCTTGAAGCTGAATCCCTCGGCGGTCGCCGCCTTGGGCAGTCCGGCCAGTTCGCTGAGTGTCGGGTAAATGTCCACAAACTCCACCAGCGCCGGACATTTCCTGCCGACTCCCGCCGTTCCCGGAACCGAGACCAGCAAGGGCACATGGGTGTCGTTCTCGACGTTGCTGTGCTTCGCCCAGGCATCATGCTCGCCGAGCTTCCATCCGTGGTCACCCCACAGAACGATGATGGTGCTTTCCCGAAGGCCGAGGCGATCGAGCTCGTTCACGACCTGACCGATCTGGGCGTCCACATAACTCACGGCGGCATAGTAACCATGCTTTGCCTGTCGGGCGTAGTCGTCCGGAAGATGCTGCCCGGTCGGCACCCCGTCGTAGCTGTGGATCTCTCCACCCGGCACGATCGAATAAAGAGGAGCGTTCTTCGGCCGAAACGGGTTCGTCGCCAGAGGGATCTTCATCGGATCGTAAAGGTCCCAGTACTTCTTCGGTGAAATGAACGGCAGATGCGGCCGAATGAAGCCCACCGCGAGAAAGAACGGTTGGTTCTTCTCCTTCATGCCGCGAAGCGCGCCCACCGCCATGTCCGCCAGCTCGCCATCGTGCAGGGCGTTGTCGGGGCCATCGATGGCGAAGAAGGCGGGACCGCGCCCACCACTCTTGGGTCTGCCAGCATTGAACGAGGACTTCGGATAGCCGGTCGGAACCGACCACGACTGCGGGTCATCGAGGCCATGATGATAGATCTTTCCCATCGCCTGGGTGAAATAGCCGTTTGCCTTGAACTGCTCGGGCAGGGTCACGATGTCCGGCAGCGCCTTCCGGAAATGCGTTTTCAGATCCCAGACCTTGGTCGTGTCCGGACGGGTTCCTGTTAGAAGGCTGGTGCGCGATGGCGAACAGATCGCTTGCTGGCAGAAGGCATTCTCAAACAGGACTCCGGACTTTGCCAGGCGGTCGATGTTCGGGCTCTTGATGATCGCGTTTCCATAGCACCCCAGCTCGGGGCGAAGGTCATCGACCGCAATGAAGAGGACGTTCTTCCTCCCTTCCGCCCCAGAGGCGACGGCGGAAATCCATCCAATGGCGATCAACGAAATGAGGGCTCGTGGCACAGTCGGCATCTTCATCCTGGGTCTTGTCTGCTGGGTTGAACTCATTTCCCGTTCTTGTTCGGTTTCGCGCCCTTGGCCTGCTTTGCTGCGCCGGGATTGCGCAGCTCGCGGGCATACTGCTTCTTGTGAGGCGGTGCCTCTGGATCGGCGAGCACGGCTGCCGCCCATCCTGCCGGAATCCGGCTTTTCAGGTCGAGATTCGTGATCGCATTCGTGAGGAACCCGAACTCGGGGCCGGTCAGCGATCGATCAAGAGCGGCGATCAGGAACGCACTCCCCTTTTCCATCTGACCGCATGCCACCAGGGCCTCGGCCGCGACGGTGGCGACCACCGGGTCCTTGTCATCGAGAGTCCTGATCAAATCGACAGAACCCGCTGCGGCGGCTTTTCCAAGAATCAGGCACCCGGTGGCCGCCCAGTAGCGGATGACGGGATCCGGGGAGGTCAGCCCTTTCACCAGATCAGGAAGCTTTGCAAGATCGGAGGACGAGGCGAGGAAAGCCATCTCAAGGACGGCGTCGATTTGAAATGAACTACCATGAACGTAGTCGTGGATCGTCTTCCCAGCCGAGAGCTTGTCCCACATCGATTCCGGGACGATGCCGGTATCGACAACCGACTTCATGGTCGCACGCAGCTTGCCACGCATCTCCAACAGTTTGGCGGCGTGAGCGGGATCGGCGGCGAGGTTCTTGATTTCCCAGCGATCGGATGCCGTATCAAACAGCATCTCCACCGGCTGCGGAGTCTTCCAGATTTGGGCGTGGATGTCGGAGAGCTTGCCATTTCTCCACGCCTCCCGCCAGGCCATCCACGACGGCTGGCCCATGGGATAGTCGCAGTAGGGTGCTCCCGGAAGGTGCGGGGTGAAGCAGCGGATGTACTTGAACCGGCCATCGGTGATCGCGCGACGCATTCCATCGGTTTCATCGAAGCGGTCCGCGAACAGGAAGACCTGCTGCTCGGCGGGTGGGGTCGCGCGATGCTCGCCGAGAAAGGCCCGTCCCTGCATCGGTGGCGGAGTTTTCAGGCCAACGAGCGAGAGCAAGGTTGGGGCGAAGTCCACGAATGAAACCATCTCGGAGACCTCGCTGGCCGGCTTGAACGGCGAGACCTTCCGCCACTTTTCCGGGATGTGGATCACCAGCGGCACACGCACGCCGGTGTCCTGAAGGTAGCGCTTTCCCCGGGCCATCGCGCCACCGTGGTCGGCGTAGTAAAAGACGATCGTGTCGTCGGCCAGCCCCTGGGCCTTGAGTTCATCGAGGATCCGGCCGACCTCCTTGTCCATGGCGGAGATGCAGTC
>JAIYDT010000355.1 GCA_027487355.1 Verrucomicrobiaceae bacterium | reverse complement strand
TCGCTGTCGCACCACGAGTTTTACGTTGGCGATGACCGTGGCTCCGCAGCGAACAGCCTGGGCGTCGGCGGGATGTTCATCGATTGGGATTTCGGAAACAAGAGGCTCCAGGCGAGTGATGATCGTGGCCAGACCGCGCCGGGCACCGCAGGGACCAAACCCTCTTCGAGCCGCCTCTACGCCAACAGTTTCCCGGCCATCTTCAGGCCGATCCTTGAGAAGGACGGTCGCGAGGTCACCGCCGGAGAGATTTCCGCGAACAAGGCCCCGTTCATGATGGTGTCCTACAATGCCAAGACCGAGAACAGCTCGGACCTCGGGACGCGCACCTTGTCGCGTTTCAACCCGAAGGCCTTGCATGTGGACTTTTTTGATCTGGGCCAGGCAGAACGAGATCTGCTGCCCTATGAGTTTGCCATTGAGCCGCTCACCAGTTGGAAGAATCGCAACCTCGAGGTCACCACCACCGGCAATGCCTATTTTGGTGGTGGGCTCAATGCCGAGTTCGGGGCGAACTTCGTCACCACCCACTCGGTGCCGCGCGACCCAATTGTCTCCCTCGCCGCCTTCCAGCACTCCTTCGCCAACGGCTTCAACATGCAGAAGCCGAGGTATGGCTACGCCACGATCAACTCAAGGGAACCGATGCAGCCCCAGATCTCACACGCCATCGGCAACTCGATGGCCTGTCCGATCCTCGCCCCAGATCGATCCGACACCACCCTCGCCGGTGGGCGTCCGGCGGCCGATCATTCCTACCTCGCCAACCGTGCGCTGTGGGACGAGTGGTTCCTCTCCGGCATCACTCCTCAGAGCAATGGCAACTTCAGCAAGTCGCGCACCCAGAAGGTCGTCGCCTCCGAGTTTCTAACAGGAAAGGCCAAGCTGCCCACCGTCCGCTATTCGCCGGACCTCCACGGGCTCGATGCCACCAGGCTGACCAACACCTACTTTGCCAGCTCCTCGCCCAGCGATGCCGCCACGCGGGAAATCGCCGCCCTCCTCCGCGTCGATGGTCTTTTCAATGTCAACTCCACCTCCATCGAAGCCTGGAAATGCCTCCTCGGCTCGCTGAAGAACCGCCCGATCATCGTGCGCGACGCCACCGGCGCGGAAAGCATTTCCACCGCCGATGCCAACACTCCTGTCGTCAATCTCCAGGCCCCGCAGACCGGCATCGCCAGAGGCACCGGCAGTGTCGCTCCGAAAGACCCCGATCAATGGGTCGGTCGCCGCACGCTCACCGATGCCGAAATCGACGCCCTCGCACGCGCCGTTGTGAGGGAGGTCCGCAAGCGTGGCCCTTTCCTCTCGTTGGCGGACTTCGTCAATCGTCGACTGAGCACCAACAAGGACCTCGCCCGAGCTGGCGCCATCCAGAGCGCACTGGATTCCCCGGAAGCAAAGATCAACGATGCCTACACCGGTGGCCGAGCGGTTTCGTCTGCTGTGACCTCCCGCTTCACCTTCCCGGAGGCGGAAAGGGGACCCATGTCTTTCGGCTCGCCCGGCATTGTGAAACAAGCGGACATTCTGACTCCGATCGCTCCGGTGCTCTCCGCGCGCTCCGACAGTTTCATCATCCGTGCCTATGGCGAGGCACTGGATGGCAGCGGCAAGGTCGCGGCTCGCGCTTGGTGTGAGGCAATCGTGGAGAGAGGCTGTGAGTTTGTTGATCCGACCGATGCGGCGGAAAGGCTGATCACCTCCATCAGCAGCCTGAACCGCTTCTATGGTCGCCGCTTCAAGCTCGTCTCATTCCGGTGGTTGAATTCCACGGAAGTCTGATCATGCTCGCGGCAACCCGTTCAACCCATCGCTCAATGTTTTCCCGTCTGTCCGGTCTCCTCCTCGCCCTTGTCCTTCCGCTCGCAGCCCAGGAGACCACACCGGTAAAGCCGAAGGAAGAAGGCCTCCTAGTGAAGCTTCTCGCCGAGCAGGCTCCCGATGCTCTCGGAAAGGTCTGCCTCGTGTTCGGCGAGACCAAGTCCCCGGAGCTGACCTTGCCGGTCAATGGCCTGTCCTCTGCCATTCCTGCGTCCCAACGCAGCATGGTCCTGAAGACCGTCGATAAGGACATTGCCCTCTGTTCCATCACCCTTCCGGAAGTCGGGAAAGCCTTCGCCGTTATCCTGGTCGTCGCCAAGCCCGCCGGCTACACGCCGATCGTCGTCCGCACCGACGATCCCGCCTTCAAGCCTGGCGATGTCCTTTTCCTGAACCGTTCAGACAAGACGATCCTCTGCAAGCTCGGCGACACCCCGCTGATCCTGAAGGCCGGAGCCACCGAGAAAAGCCGCCCCACCGGCCCGAAGGAGAATGCCTTCTACGACATCGCCTTCGGCACCCGCGATGCCTCCGGCGACAATGTCATCAGCACCACGCGCTGGCCGATCGACAACACCCTCCGCAGCTACCTGTTCTTCTTCACCACCGCCGATGGCCGCACCAGCTTCAGGGCCGTCGATGAATTCGTTCCGCCAGCGGCGAAATAGGGAAGGTCTGTTAGGTGTTACCTGGAAAATCGGAATCCGAGATCATCGCAGCCGCTTTCTCACCGCAAGGCGCGGAGGAAGCGCTGAGTCTGCTGAGAAAGCCAATTGACTGAGGTTCAGTGACCTCATCCAGCCTCTGCGACTCTGCGGAAATTGAGCCCACTATCGCGGTGGACATGGATTGATCAGACAGGCTGTTAGATCCGGAAACGGTCGGACTGGCTGAGGAAGCGCTTGGGATTCTCAAACACGATGGATTCGATGAAATCGTTCGAATAGTGCCGCTTGCGCATTTCGAGACCGCATTTGACCACGGCGAGCGGATCCGAAACGCCCCAGTCGCAGGCGGAGTTCATCCACAATTGCTCGTTGGCGTAGCACTCGATCATGTCGATGGCCCGGTTCGGCGTGCACTTGCTTTCCGGATAAAGCGTCATGCCCGCCCAATAGCCGGCGTCCAGAACGGCTCCGATGGTGTGCTCCTCCACGTGGTCGATGATGACCTTGCCGCGGTCGAGTTTTGAAAAGGAAGCAAGAGAGTCGAGAATCAGCCGGGTGCCCTTGCGTTTGTCCTCGAGGTGGGGCGTGTGGATCAGGATCGGCAAATCGCGATCGAGTGCGAGCTGGACGTGCTCCTCGAAAATCGCCAGTTCGCTCCGGGTGTTCTTGTTGAGTCCGATCTCACCGATTCCGAGGACGGTGGGCTTGTCGAGGAACTCAGGAATGATCTGCATGACCTCGCGGGCGAATCCGGCATCCTCAGCTTCCTTCGGGTTGATGCAGAGCCAGCAGAAATGCGGGATTCCGAACTTGGCGGCCCGTTTGGGTTCGTAGTCGGTCAGTTGGCGGTAGTAGTCGTAGAAGCCCGCCGGGGAGGTCCGGTCGAAGCCGGCCCAGAACGCCGGTTCACAAATGGCGGCGCATCCGGCCAACGCGAGCTTTTCGTAGTCATCGGTGGTCCGGCTGACCATGTGCGCGTGCGGCTC
>JAIYDT010000410.1 GCA_027487355.1 Verrucomicrobiaceae bacterium | reverse complement strand
CTTGGCGGCCCCACCACCTCCCCGATATCATCACCATCGCCCTGGAAAAGCATTGTCAGATCAGGGATTTACGGCATTCTGCTCCTGAGTTGGAGTCAGCCGATATCAAGGTATCCGATCCTACTAACAAAGACTGTTCGCAAGAGATATGAAGACCAAGCTGCCATCAATCGACTTGATCGGATTCGAGGGACTCGGCCTGATCATCGAGTGGCCAAGCGGCGTGAGCTACACAACACAGAGCGCTGGATACGGATGTGAGCATCCTCAGATTGAGGGAGTCATGGTGCCTCTCTTTGATGGTGTCGGACGACCGGTGCTCCACGCACTGCGGCAGCATTTTCGCGGAGACTGGCATGCGATTGATGATAAGGCCGCTAAGATCATCGACCGGATTCTGAAGCGTCACGACCTAGCCTTCATTCGTGCCGACAGGGAGCGCCTAATTGATTCACGCGAAGCATGGATTTTCGTTATCGTAGATGAGGATCGTGCTCCGAATCTTTCGCCGCGTATTGAAGGTTTTGGGAGCCGTTCAGGAGTCCTGACATGGCCGAACTCAGACTAAATGCCAATCTTGGGGCAGAACAAGTCATGCGAGGCAACCGGCGATAACATCTCTAGTTGAATCGGAGATTGATCCGCCGGTGCCTCCACATCAAACGTTGGCGTAAACAAATGACCTCGCCAAATCGTTGCTGCGTTGCGTGAGAGATCGGAACGGAAGGGGAGGGGCTAGGCCTTGGATTTCCCGCAAAGTTGACGAGAACTCCTTTTTCGCGGGATCCGCGTCGAGTTTCGACTTAGTCGGATGAAAGGCGTGGCCGGGTCATGGGAAGACCTGGGTCAGTTCCTTGGCGGCGGCGAGGTCGCGCGGGGTGATCATTTCCCGATCAAGGGGAAGGTTGCCCTGGCCTTCGATGGCTTCGATGACCTTGCGGTAGGGTTGCCAGTTGAGCTCGCCGAGTTTCACGGGATTTCCGAGACCTGTTCCGGTGGCGGCCTTCCAGCCCCGCCAGAGGAGCTCCGAGCAGTAGATGGCCTGATTGTCGAAGCGGTAATGGGGATCATAGGCCTTCCCGAGGTCGAGGCGCATGGCTGCGAGGGCTGCCGGGACGTGCTTGCGCTGAGCTTCTCCCAGACGATAGGCCCAGACCTTTTTGCCACGGCCGCGGTCGATCCATTTGGCGAGTGGGATTTCCTGAACCGGACCGATGGCCTCAATGACCATCCAACGGCCATCGCGGAAGAAGACCATCGCGCAGTGCGAGTAGGGCGAGCCGGTGGAGCCTTCGATGGCATCGACGAGGTCCATGCCCCAGGGGTTCGGGAGCGACTGGAACACGATGTCGCCTTCCTGAGGCTGGTAGGCTGGTGCGGCCTTCTTGGATTGGGAGCAGGCCGGAAGGACGAGGGCGAGAACCAGCAGGAGGATGCGCGCGTTCATGCCCTTCAGGGTGGATCATTTCTCGACCCGTTGCCAGACCTCGTTTCGGCGGAACATTTCCAAGGTCCAAGGTGGATCGAAGAAGGCGAAGAAGGGCTTGCCGACGGGCTTGAGGTTGTTGGCCTTGATCAGGGCGTCGAGTTCGTCCTGCGCCTTCTTGCGGTTCTCTTCTGAGGTCCAGCCCTTGAAGCGGAGGGTGGCGATGTGGCTGGCCTCGATGGCTCCGGTGGTCATGCCCTCGCCGGTCGGCTTCGGGGCACCGGCCTGGGCAACGGCGGCTGGAATGATGAAACTCATGCGACCCTTTTCGGCCGCCTGGGCGTCGGTGGGTCCGCCTTCCATGAGGACCGGGGCGGTCATCGGGATCTTCTGGTTGCCGTCGTTGGCACCGCTGATGTACTTGAAGAGGTTGTTGAAGCTCTTGTCGCGCTTGCCCATGCCTTCCATCGGGGCGCTGGCGATCGGGATGCTGGCATACTCGCGGAGTTCGAAGTTCCCCTCCTTCTTGATGCTCTTGAACGGTGGTTCTTCGACGGCTTGGGAGAGCATGGGAATGGCGATGGCCGCCACCACGACGGAGGGAATCAGGATACGGCTGATTTTCATGATCGGCAGTGTGGACCATTCCGGCGGGTTTTCAACAAGGGATGTTTGCAGGTTGCTGGGGTCTGGGTGGGGAGATGGCGCGTGGGCATGTTTTTAGAGGCCCATGGATGAACCGAAACTGCACGCAGGAGGGTTCGAGTCCCGTCACCGCAAGGCACAGACAGTTTGAGGATGTTGGATTTGGTGATCTTCCTTTGACTCTGTAGTTCAGCGGATCATTCGCCCGCATTTCTGGATGGGGAGAGATTCAGGCAGCCTCTGAGTGAGCAGGGTCCCTCCCAAGTGCAGGGAGCCTGATGCCGCCCCTCCCCTGAACCCTTGAAACTTGAATCTGAAACCTTGAATCTGAGATCTGACGCCTCAAACCTTGCCAATCACTGAAATCCCGCTTGGCTTGCCAGAATGACGGACCTAAAACTCCCGACATGAAGAAGGTTGTCAAAATCCGTTTTTCCGGGTCGCTTTTGCCCCTGAGCACCGACCGGTCGGTGATCACCCCCTAAACCCGACCGGTCGTTCAACAACAATGTTCGCCATGGGAATACTCGACAAATTCACGGACTTCACGCCAGCTCTTAGGTGCTCTGCCGAGGAGGTCATCGGTGTCGTTACCGGGAAGGCTTTCGTTAAGGACACAGGATTCGGGGACTGTCCGATGGGGATTGATTACGAGTTTACCGATCTCCACGACCACCTCGTTGGCGGACGATTCGAAGCAACGGAAAGCAGTTTTTACCAACTCAAGATTGGCGACAAGATCACCATCCGATACCTGAAGGACAAGTCGCATATCAACGCACCGCGTGACTCGATCGCGATCATTCGGCCATTTATCGAAGCCGACACCTCGGCGAGTGTGCGCTCCGAAGAAGACTCTGCGAACAAGACGGTGGTGGACAACCGGCTACCCGCCCCGAGTCAAAATGACACTCTTAACTATAACCCTTAACCCTGTTGCGGAGT
>JAIYDT010000215.1 GCA_027487355.1 Verrucomicrobiaceae bacterium | reverse complement strand
GCCAGTTTTTCGACGGCAAAGTATTCGAGCATCGTTCCCTTGGGGAGATCGAAGGCCTTGAGGGCTGAAACGATGATCGCGACACTTCGTTGACCATCGAAGACCAGGAGATCCACATAACTGCGGTTGATGCCCATTCCTCCGCCGATGCACCTGCCGCTGGCTTTGGATCTGAGAGCTTCATCGAGTGATTCTTCGATCTCCGAGCGCTTGTCCACTTCTTGTCCCTTCGGGAAATACTGTTTTGGAATCGAGACGTAGAGGTAGTCCGCGCCAGTGCCTTCAAAGGGGTCCTTCAGTTTGCCTTCTGCCTCATGGTGGTCGCGAAACAGGGCTGGTGTGCAGGTGGAGAGAGTGATCAGATCACTTCTTGGAAAGGGCCTTTCAGCAGGCGTGATATCGAACAAGGAATAGCTCTCTCCGGGTGGGAGTTTTTTCCAATTCCGTTGTCTGGAAGTCTCGGTGACGAACTCCGAAAGTTCTTCGAGCGGGAATGAATCGGTCAGCCTGTCATTGTCCAGGCGGATGTCCCCGATCCACCATTGGGTTCCATACTCGCCTAGAGCTTCATCGAGAAAGAGGAAGACGATGGTCCACTGCTGGCCTTTCTCGATCTGTGGCCAAAGCGGATGCCAGATGGTTAGATCCATGCGTTCCTCCTCTTCGTCGATCTCTGGAGTGACCCAGATTTCCTTGGGATCGATTCTGAGGTCTCCGATCTTGATGACATGACCCTTGATCGGCCCTGATTGACGGGCTGCATGGAAGGTCCAGCCTTCAATCGCTGGCGCCTGTGAAAGCCAATGTAGCGCGAGCAGTTGCCGGTGCTCGACGCCTTCGCCGGTCAAGGTGAAGGAGTGGCCGATGCCACCCTCACCCGGACCATAATTCCATCCGAAGCCGGGGAACAGCTCGTCGATCCTGGCGCTGGTGGGTTGAGCGAGAGAGTCACACTTTCTGGCGTCGATCGCCTCATAGTAGGAAGGCGCGATTTCCTGAAACCAGGCCCAGAATTTCCGGATTCGGTCATTGCAAGTGATTGTTTCTGGTTCGGGCTCAGAAGTGCGTCTGCGGAAGAATGACAGCATGTGGATAGGAATCTGGAGTTTTGATTTCAGAGTTGAAGATCAAAAAGCCGGCCGGGTGACGAGGCATCAACGAATGGACCTTTTCAGGCGAACTGATAGCGGGCGCTTGCCTTGTTGCCTTGGCGATGAAGCGGGGTAACGCCCGTGGAGCAAAGGGCGGCAGGAGGTGGAAGCGCGGAAGGAGAGAAGCCCCGTCCAACCAGTGCCATCGATTGCCCCAGTGGCCAGAAGGACAGGGCCTCAAAGTCACGGGTGAGAGGAAACTAGCCGTGATGGGGCGGATCGGCAGCCTCGTCCCGTGATCTGGTGCCGATGCCCTCTCTTCGTTTCGAATTTCAGATTTCGAGTTTTCTCCCCCCTTGGCCCTTCATTTTCCCGTCGTCGCGCCGCCTTTGATCCATTCTGTTAGAACGTCGATGGCGACTTGGTCGAGAGGGCCGCTGCTGCCCATGGGCATGCGCGGGACGCCGTCGCCCTTGAGTCGCTTGAGGATCATCGAGTGGTCGGGATCTCCGGGGGCGATGACGCGATTGGCCTTGTCGCCGAAGTTGGTGTTGAGGCCGCCATCGATCATTCGGGTGCGGGAAGTGGTGAAGTCGGCCTTGGTGGACCACGGGCTGCTGGCGACGCCGTCCTGTTGGTGGCAATGCGAGCAGTTCACCGCGAGGTAGCTGCGGCAGCGGTCCTCGAGAGTGCGGGTGGTGTCGGAGAGGGCGGCGAACGAAGGTGTTCCCTCAAGCTGGATCGGTTTCGCATCGAGCTGGCCGCCGCTGATGAGGGCCTTGAGCTGGTTGTTGGCGGGATCGGAAAGCGAGGGGCCGTTGAGCTGCCAGGTGTTCATGCCGAGGGTGTATCCGGCGATGGCGGTGTGGCACATCAGGCACTCGGCGCGACCGGGGGTGGGACGTCCCTTGTCCTCGGGTCCGGCGGGGAGGCCGCCTTCGGGAACGAGCTCGGCATCGGATTGGTCGGGCCGCCACTTGTAGGTGATGCCATAGATGGCGGTCTCGGTCTTCACGAGGAAGCGGGTTTCGAGGCGCTTGCCTGGTTTGTCGCCTGCGGCAGGTTCGTCGAGTTGCTGGATCCAGATGGTGCCGGTGGGAAAGGTCCACTGGCCGGTCTCGTTGAAACCGATCTTTTCCTTTCCGGGCAGGCTGAACCAGCGACGTGAAACCGCGCCGCCGTTCCAGGCAGGATGATTGACGGCATAGGGGACGACGCCGGGGGCCGGGGTGAGCTTCGCCACATCGGCAAAGGCACCGGTTTCCGAAAGTCTCTTCGGTGGAGGCGTCTGGCGCTGCGGCGCGCGGGCGAGCTTCTGGATACGGCCGCGATCGATGTCGGCGAGGAGGGTGTCGCCATTGACCGGATCGGTGCCGAAGGCGCTGACGGCCCCGCTGCGGGCGAGGAGCTGGGGCTTCCATGTGTCGCCGTCCTTGCGGATTGCCCAGACGCAGTGGCTGATGTAGTCGCCGAAAATGTAGGCACCATCGAGTTCGTCGAGGTTGCGGCTGTGGGAAACGACTCCGCCGGAAATCGAGTTGCCGCTGAAGATCGTGTCGTTGCCGTGAGGGTATTCGTAGATCGGCTTGGTGAAGGTCACGCCCGCCGGCTTGTCCTTGATACGCGGGCCGTCGTGGCTGCCTTCGAGGTAGCTCCAGCCGCCGTTGGTGCCGGGTTTCACGAGATAGACCTGCTCCCAGCGGTCCTCCCCGACGACGCCGAGGAAGAGATCGCCGCGGGAGGAATCGAACGAGAATCGCCATGGATTCCGGAAGCCGCAGGCATAGACCTCGGTGCGGATCTTCGAGGGATCAAGGGCCTTGCCGTTGTGGCTGGAGGCCTGGATGAAGGGATTGTCGGAGGGAACCTTGTAGCCGCCGGGTTGGACGGCGGAGGGGAAGGTGGTGGAGGCCTGCGAATGCGGATTCGGGGCCAGGCTTTCCGGCTTCGCATCGACATCGAGCCGGTAGATCGCGGCGAAGAAGTCCTTATCGATGTAACGGGCGTTGTCGTAGGTATCGTAGTGGCCGCCGCCATCGCCCATCGAGTAGTAGAGGTAGCCATCCGGGCCGAAGTGGATGTCGCCGCCATTGTGGTAGGCGGCGGGATCGAGCTGGGCGAGCAGACGCAGCTCACTGGCGGGATCGAGCTCGTTCGGATTCGATTTCGAAACCGTGAAGCGTGAGAGGCAGTTGAAGCCGAGGGTCTTGCCGCTCTCCTTCACCTTCATGTCGTAGGTGACGAAAACGAAGCCGGTTTCCGCGTAGCGGGGATGGAAGGCCAGCCCGAGCACGCCCCATTCGCCATCGGTGCCCAGCGTGCCCACGCCCTTGTCGGCGAGCATCTTGGCGACGTCGAGAAACACCGACTTCGCGGGCTTTGCCGGATAGCCGGTGACGACGTGGATCAGCCCGCCCTTTTCCACGATGAAGAGCCGATCCTTTTCACCGGGAGCAGCGGCGATGGCGACCGGTTGCTTGAAGCTGATTCCGGGCAGGGCGTCCTCCAGCGCATAGCCGGAGGTCGATGGCAGGGTCGGGGGCAGCTTCAACGGCTCGGCCTGGAGGGCCAGTGAGCAAAGAAGAAGCGCGGGGAAAAGTCGTTGGGCCATGGCGATTGGGTTTTGCGAGGAAACGAAGGTTCCTATCCCAATCGACCGCAGGCCGTCTTGTCAATTCCACGACTGGGGGCCTTCATCCCACCTCGCTGCCCTTGAATCTCGAAACGATCTGCGGGTGGATGGCGGCAAGGTCGGGATCGCGCAGGGACATCTCATAGACCGTCTTTTCATCCAACGCGATGGCCCGACCGTAGAGGGAGATGGCCTCGTCAAAGCGCTCCTGAACGCAGGCGTAGCAGGCGAGGTTGTAGATCACGAGGACGTTGCGTGGATGATGGACGAGGGCTTCGCGGAGGATGACCTCGGCCTCGACGAT
>JAIYDT010000044.1 GCA_027487355.1 Verrucomicrobiaceae bacterium | reverse complement strand
GAATCGGGTCCCCGTGACTGACTGCTAGAGCCAGCCACGGGTCCCACACCACCGTGCGTACGGGTCCGTACACGGCGGCTCCGCTCGGACACGGGACAAGCCTGCGTATAAGGCTCCGCCCTGCGGGACAGCTAGATTCATTCCGACGGGTAGGGAGATGGATCGGCGGCAGCGCCGGGAGTTTCTCAACCCACAGGCGCCGGGGTCACGTCAGATTCATATGCTCCGACAAACCATTGAGGGTATCCCTTATTACGTCATCTTGGGAAACCGCGCCAGCATCTCCGGTGTCAAAGCTCCACCGCGCACTCTAGTTGCAAACTTGAGCTACTTCCCGGGTTCTGACGAGGATCTGATAGAGGTCGTCGTGCATTCACATCGGCTCAACCAACGGCCATCAGAAACGGTGTCCGGGGGCGCTGTCTGAGAATCGGCAGGGCACCACCATGAGGAACTGCGTCGATCTCCCTTCGTTTTGTTGACCATCGAAAATGGAATGGGGTTCACGATGGCCGGAGCGACAACTCATCCCACCACCCTGCTCAAGATCATTCAACGCATTCGACCCGGCTCTCTCACTTCCTGAGCATCGCCCGTCCCGCGGTGCACAAGCGACCCATCACAAACAAACCCGATTTTCGTTCTCCCTTCATGGATTACTCGCTGCGCTCGCGAATCTTCCAGGAGGAGAAGTCATAGGTCCGCAGCGTTTTCCCATCCTTGATCTCAAGTGGATCTTCGGGACGCTTCTGAGTGGTCCAGGGACTCTGGGAAGTCGGCCATGCCTTGTAATCGACCGCTTCTCCATTGATCCGGTCGCTTCCATCAAAGGTGCATTCCAGAGTTTCACCGTGACGGCTTTGATACATGGCTGAGGTGGGCTTGTCAGATGTGACTTTCAGGGAAGCTTTCGCAAGAAGAAGTCCTCGGAACCTGGCCAACTGCTCAGCGGGACTGGCTCCGGGAAAATCGGCTGGCAGCGCGGTCTCGATGGCGATCGCACAGGAAGGAGCCTTCACCCGGAACTCCGAGTCGCCCGCCCGCGGCTTGGAGGCCGGGGCGTGGATGCCGGCCGCTGGATCCCATTGGAAGGGTTGTGAGGCGGTGACGGCGATCAGCACACTGCCATAGTGGAGATAGATCCGACCCGAGTCTGCGCTGTCGTTGATCATGGCGCGATAGCCACCTGGAACATATCCGAGGGCATAGGGGAACTGGTGCGTGGGCTCGATCTGGAACACAAAGAGCAGGCTGTCGCGCCCGAGGATCTCCTGTTCGGTCGCACGGACCCCGTGGGTGTGATTGCCCATCTTTCCCGGTTCATCCTCAGAGGGATTGGTGATCCAGAGATGACTGCCCTTGGCGATGTCTGGCTCCTCCCACATCACCCCACAGGGATAACTCTGACCTTGCCATGGCTTTCCACCGATCTTGGCTGAACGGGAAAACAGCGCATAGGTGCGGTTGACATGGTGGTTGAGCGCCCACCCATTGATCATAGCCCGATAGAAGTAGGGTTTGGAACGTTGGGTGGCCGCGGCGACAATCCCATCGGGAATCCTGTAGGAACTGACAGCCGCTGCCGCGGCGGCTTTGGCATGGGAAAGCTGCGGAGTCACTCCACCAAAGTAGAGCCAAGGCAGAGTGGCAAAGCCCCATGGCTGCTGGGATTCGGTGTCGGGATACGAGCGGGGCGCGAAGGTGGCCAGATGCCCGCGCAACCAGGTCGGGGCCAACTGCGCAAGGCAGGCTTCATAAGCGATCCGTGCCTGCGCTGCCATGACGGGATCCTTCGCACAGTCGGCCAGCGAGAGCAGCGGCAGGACGTTCTGCGCTCCATAGGGCCGCGAGGCGAATTCACCCGGCCCTCCCTTCGCGCTGGCAGCGATGATGTACTGCAGATACTTCTCCCCAGTGGGATCTCCCGCGCCGAAATGGGTGCCCCAGACCTGGCCGGGTGGAAGGGACTTGGATTTCCCGGTCATCTCGATGATGTAGGGATCCTTCTCCATGAAATAGGGGTCGGCATGGAAGGAATCGGCTCCCCAGACCTGGGTCGCCAGATAACGAGTCATGGCGGCCATGATCTTGTGATTGCTCGTCGAGAGCTTGGCGTAGAAGACTCCGCCAGTGTAGATCTTGCGGTAGCGTTCCTTGGTCGCCGCATCGAGCAGCTTCTCGAATCGGATGTAACAATCGATTCCCGGCCATGCAATGAAGCCCGTGTTTCCGCCATGCATCCAGCGGTTGATCTTGTTCCCGGGCACCAGCGGGTCCAGCCCCTTGTTCACCTCGATCAAGGCCTCGGCATTGCGACCCAGAGCAAACAAGCATTCCGCTCTCATGAATCTTTCGCTGCCGTCTTCGGCGCTGGCTTCGAGCACGGCCCTCCGCCGGCCCTCGAAGGTCGCCAGGTCGTGGGAATTCTGCCTCGGGGATCCGGGTTCAGCGGCGGCTGCTGTCAATAGTGGCCATCCGCAGAGAAATGGAATAACCAAACGCAAAAGGAAGGGGCGGAAGTGGTGGGGGCTTTTCATTCTATCTGTTGGGTTGCTTCAGTGAATGGCGGAGTCATCGACTGGCTCGTTCCGATACCGAAGATTTCCGCCTGGCTCAAGGCCATTCAAGGCATTCATGGCGGCACTTTCACTTCCATAACAACGCCCGACCCGCAATTCAGAGCCCGCCGACCTTGAACCGCCCGGACAACGTGATCGGGTGAAGAGGTCCTGAATGGAGTCGGTCATCAGCCCCTCCCGTTTCATCGCCAGACTGGAGAACGGACTTCACCCCGCCACTCCGGAGGCCATTTCCGAACCCGATTTTGTGCTTGTATGGAGATTGGATTCCACCAACCTTGTAGGCGTTATATTTTCAGAGCAGCTGGCAAAGTTTACCCAAGCTCCAACTCCAGATGAATACTCAAAAGTTATACCGTATCCTGGTCGCTGCGTTCTGCATTTTTGTCGTTTTCCTCGTAAGTCGGCTGAAGTTTGCAAAACCCGCCCCCCCAGAACAAGCCATCACGGCACGCGCTCTCCCGAGCCCCTCAGTCGACATCCGGCCCACTCCAAGCTCTGACCCGGTGCGGGAAGTCGTCGCCACTGTGGCAATACCCCCTATCAAGGAAACACGACCTAAATCCAAGTCGGTCGATACCCCGAAAACTGAGACACCGGACCCCGACGAGGAATTCATGAAGCAACTTGCTGCCGTTCCGCTCGAGATCGCAATTCTAAGCGTCTACGTGGAAGTCGAATGCCGGATCAAAGCCAGCGAAAAAGAAAGGGCCAAATTGATTTTCAAGGAAACCAAGGACGGGAACCACACCATTGCCTACGCAGTCAAACAGCCTTCGATGCAGGAAATCTCAAAAATGCTGAAACCCTTTCAAATGTTTCTCGATCGCCAGAAGGATCCGGCTTCGAGGCAATATGTGGATCGGCGGTTTCAGGATTTGGTGATGAGCTACAAGATGACGGATGGGAAATACCGGCTTTTATACACATCCATTCCCGATGGTCCAGGAGGTGACTTGATGCAATACTCCTATGCTGCATCCAGCGAGCAGGAATGCATGGACATCCTAAAACAGCAGCTTGCTCCAAGGCCACCATGGGTGATCGGTGTTCCACGGCAAGAGCGGGAAGGGTGGTCCAGCTTATCGCGAGCAGTCATGCGAAATCGCTGGCGAATGGACCACCTGGTTTCAGAAGACCTGCTGAGGCCGTACTACGACTCGGATAGTGACGGATTCTTTGGCCTCGTCCGCCCGGCTGCCACTCCATGATTTAAGTTGCCGGCTCATCGCCCGATCGCCAACAACTAGAGCACGAACGCATCCGGCGCGGCTCCATCGCTTCTGGAAAAACGCCCAACCCGCAAAAGGCCCAATCCATCGATCGCGAACAGCCCGGGAAGCCAGATAGAGCCATCCGACCGCCAAACTGATTCACATCGCGCGTTTTGGATGGCCCCGGCAATCATCGAATGGGGAAGCGAGAAACCCGTGTGGAAGCTCCGGCAAGGAGCGCATCGAGCGAGTTCGAACTCAATGGCAGGCCATCAGCCAGACAAAAAGCCGGTCGAGCAAGGCCGAGGCAAGACCGCCGCACACGTGGAGCCTCGCCAGAAAAGGACGAATCCAGAGTTTCCTTGCCGACAAAAAAATTTGCTGGCGAGGACAATTAGGGCTTGCAAGCTGGCGGGCGATCCTAAAGTTTCCCGCCCTCTCCCCCCCGGAGGTCCCCCCCCTCAATTGATACATGACTACGAAAGCATTCTTGAAAATGTCGTTGGTGGCGTGTGCGCCATTCCTACTGAGCCAGCCTTCTGAAGCAGCCACCATTTATCTCGGAGTTGCTCCGTCCGAAGTTTCCTCCGCCTCACCGGCGGGAGTGCAAACCCGCTACAAGATCGATAACACGAACTGGGACATGATGTTGGGCAATGGCGTCGCCGTAGATAACACCAACATGATCACAACGAATGTCGGCAACCAGGCGACACTTTCGGGTCAACAATTCACCTACAGGGTCTCGAACGTCGTCGGCCAAGGAATCGTGTTCACGTTGGATTCCGCCGCCACCACCGGAATCGACCGCAGCCTCAGCTGGGGAAACCCGGCCGGAGCGGCCAATTCAGCAGTGAATTCCGCGAAGCTCGGTGGCCGCGCCCCGCAGACCACGCCTTACAATGCGATCCATCTTTTTTCGCAGGCTACCTTCGGTGGAAGCAAGGTGACCTTCTCAAATGTATTGTTCTCAATCACCGATCCGACGATCATTCTGGAGGGTGCGTTCGCAACTTCGGGCGAGGCGACCAACGCAACTCCGGTGGTGGACAGCTATCTGGCCTATGTCAACAGCGACGGCACGAAGGGTGATCTCTCCAACGTTGCCTGGACGTTCAGTGCGGATGTGAAGATCACCTCAACAGGTAACCCAAAGGAAGGCGCGAAGTTTGAGATTACTGGAAAGTCCCTCGACTACACGCCGCCGTCGAGCCCGATCAGCCCGCTCATCCCAGTGCCGGAACCGAGCACGGCGATCCTGGGACTGTTCGCCATGGGTGCCGGCGTTTTGGTCCGTCGCCGCCCATCTGCGAATGCTTGATCCTGGATCATGCGGAGAACAAGTCCGAGAGAGCTCAGCGATTCAGTCAGCGGATACAACTCCTCATCGGAGCTGGGCCTGCGGGGCAGGGATGACGAATTGCAGTGTTCTAATCGGCTTGGATATCTCCGCCACACAACAACAGATTTTCGAGCATCATTCTGATGGCTCCATGTGAAGGGAGTCGATCAGTCATTTCGGCTCCTCAAACTCCCTTCAGAATCAATGTCCGAGGACACTGTGTGAAAATCGGCGGGGTGAGACCTTGTGGAGCCCCGCAGATCTGCTCTTTCGTTGTTGATGATCGAAACAGGCATGGGCAACCAGTTGGCTTGAAGCCTTGCCTCAAACCTCCGTCCTGCTCAAGGTCATTCAAGTCACCAGAGTCGGCTCTTTCACTTCCGGAATAACGCCCGACCCGCGATTCCCAGACCACCGATCACGAACAAGCCCGGAAACCAGATCGAGTAACCCGCAGCCTGGGAGTCCATTTTCAGGACGGCGAATGAAGGATTTCCCGGATCGACGCGACAGGTCTGGCGGCTGCCGGTAGGATAGGTTTTCACCAGGTCCTCTGTCTGGGCCTTCCGCGAGGACCACGAGCTACCGCGCCATGTGTAGTGGTCGCCGGTGAAGGGCTGGCCCTGCCAATCGTAGCCATACTGCACACCGAATTGATACTCGGTCGCGCCATTGGGGTCGATCCGCCGCTCTTTCAGCTCCGAGGCCAAGATCACGCAGGGGATTTCCGGCCAAGAGCGCATCGCGTGGGCACGCAGGTAGGAGCGGCCCATCAGCCAGACGAAGAGCAGCCCGAGCAGCGCCGTGGCGAGCCCGATGAAGACAAGGTAGAGCCGACCGGCGGCAGAAGAACGTTCCATGCCGTTCCTTAACCCGAGCTTTCGCACCGCGCCACTGCGGATTGCGGCATGGCTGCGGCACCAGGGAGAAAGAGGTTTGACCACGGATGAAGAGGACAGGCACGGATAAGAGAGTCGGAACTAGAGGAATTTGGAGGTCAATTTCCCGCAATGATTCTTGGAATGGGAGATACAACCGGATCGCGAGCCCTCATCCTTGTGGATCCGATTCATTGGCCGGGATCGTGTGATTCAGTCAGTGCGTCCATGAGCGCTGCGCTCTCATGGTGGTGAATCCGGCTTAGGTTCCAAACATTGGAGGGTCGCCGCAGGTTGCGCTCGGACGTTTTGCTTGGCCCGCGCCCCGGCCCTGATAGGACAGGAGCATGAGCGACATCGCCACCCAGCTTCCCGAGGACATCAAGACCGCCATGCGGGCCAAGGATGCCACCGCCCTCAATGCCCTCCGCGCCCTGAAGAGCGCACTGACCAATGCCTCGATCGAAAAGGGCAGCCTCAGCACCGTGCTCGACGAGTCCGAGGCCATGGCCGTCGTGCGCAAGCAGATCAAGCAGCGGCTCGACTCGATCGAGCAGTTCGAAAAGGCCGGTCGCGCCGAGCTCGCCGCCACGGAAAAGGCCGAGATCGAGATCCTTTCCCGCTACCTGCCCGCCGCGCTGACCGAGGAGCAGCTTCTCGCCATCCTGGAGCAAGCCGTGGCCGACACTGGAGCCAATGGCAAAGCCGACATGGGCAAGGTCATGAAGCGGGCCCAGGAGCTCGCCGAAGGCCGGGCCGATGGCAAGGTGCTTTCCGCCGCCGTGATGAAGCGCCTTTCCTGAAATCCATGAGCTGCTGCGCGATCCTCGTGGCCGCCGGTTCCAGCCGGAGAATGGGCTTCGACAAACTGTCCGCCCCCCTCGCGGGCGTGCCGGTGCTGCGTCGCAGCTTGGAAGCGTTTCTAACAGCTTCTTCGGTCGCGTCCGTCGTGGTCGTGGCGCCACAGGACCGCTTCGATGCGCTTCTAACAGGAACCTTTTCCAAGCCGGTCATCCGCGTCGATGGTGGCGAAAGCCGACAGGACTCGGTGCAGAACGGTCTCGCCGCCGTGCCGCAGGGCACCACGCTTGTGGCGATCCATGATGGCGCGCGACCTCTGGTTTCCCCGGAAGCGATCGACCGCTGCATCGCCGCTGCGGCCGAGCATGGCGGGGCTGCGTTGGCCCGTCCTGCGACGGAGACCTTGAAGCGCGCGGATGAAAACGGCTTTGCGAAAGAGTCGGTCGAACGCGAGCGGCTGTGGTTCATGGAAACCCCGCAGGCTTTCCAACTGCCGCTCATCCTCCGCGCCTACGAGGAAGTGAAGCGGCAGAACAGCATCGTCACCGACGAAGTTTCCGCGCTCGAACTCATCGGCCACGCTACCCTGCTGGTCGATGCCAGAAAGCCGAACCTGAAGATCACCCACCCCTCCGACCTCGCACTGGCGGAGGCTTTGTTTGAAAACAACCACGAATGAACGCCAATTCACGCGAATTCTGACCTCATGTCTGGGAACGTGACATCTCAGATTTCATTCGTGTCCATTCGTGTCCATTCGCGGTTCAACTCTTCCTTCCCACTTTCATGATTGGCCACCATTACTCCGTTCACCCGCTGCCGGGTGGCCCGCGCCTGGCCCTCGCCACCCTGCCTCAGTCGGAGTGCGCAGCGATTTCGATCTATATCCCGGCGGGCAGCCGGGATGAGCACGACGTTCCGGCCGGCACGGCGCACTTCGTCGAGCACATGGTCTTCAAGGGCACCGAACGCCGCAGTGCGCGCGAGCTCAGCCTGGAGATCGAAAGCGCGGGCGGCCAGATCAACGCCTGCACCAGCGAGGACAACACTGTTTACGAAGGTCGTGGTGAGGCATCCTTGCTGCCGGTGCTGGCCGATGTGCTTTCGGACATGGTCTGGCACGCCACCTTTCCAAAAGACGAGATCACGCTGGAGCGCGATGTCATCGGCGAGGAAATCACGATGTATCGCGAGAGCCCGTCGGACCACATCGGCGATCTCATTTCGCAAGCACTGTGGTCGCCGCATCCATTGGGAAACTCGATCTCCGGCAGCCTGGACTCGATCGCCCGCGTGAACCGGAATGTCCTCAACACCTTCCGCACCCGCCATCATTTCCGGAAGGATCTGGTCATCGCCGTGGCCGGTCCGTTTTCCGAGCAGGAGGCGCTCGATGCCATCGGCCCGCACTTGCCGCAGTCGTTCCTGATTCCTGAAAAACGCAGTGCCTTCCCCCACGATGGTACCAAGCCGCGTGACATCGTTGACGCGCGCGACACCGAGCAACTCCAGCTCGCCCTCGCCTGGCACGCGCCGGGCCGCGGCCACCCGCTGCGCCACGCCATGCGCCTGCTCAGCCTGATGCTCGGGGAAACCGCCAGCTCGCGGCTCTTTCTCGGGCTGCGTGAGGAACGCGGGCTGTGTTATCAGATCAGCTCGGACGTCACCCTATTCGACGACACCGGGGCCTTCGAGATCCTTGCCGGACTCGATCCCGAATCTAAGGACGAGGCGCTCGACTGCATCCATGCGGAAATCGCCGACCTCCTGAAGAACGGCCCGCGTACCGGTGAACTGGATCGCGCCAAGCGTCTCGCCATCGGCCAAAGCAAGATGGCCTTCGAAAGCACCGGAGCCCAGGCCTCATGGGCCGGCGAGTGCCTGATGGACTTCGGCCGCATCCCCCTCCCCTCCGAGTGGCGCGCGGAAGTCAGCGCCGTCACCGACGCGGACGTTCACGAAATCGCGAAGATCCTCTTCGAAGGAACCAGCCCCTGCCAGGCCGAGATCCGACCTGAATAGCCGTTCGTAGTCATGCCTTCAGGCTGATCTTCTACCGATGTTGAAGCCCATAAATCATCATACTTAGTATTACAATTCCGCTTGCGGGTATGGGCGTTTGAGGCAAGATGTCCCAGGGATTTTTGAAGAGGACCCGAATTTCACGGACAAAGCGCTTCGGCTCCTCGGTGAGGATTCGATCCAGGACCTCCAGCTTTTCCTTTGGGAATAACTGGACGCCGGGGATGTGATTCCCGGCTCTGGTGGCTGCCGCAAGCTTCGCTGGGCGGCCAAGGGCCACGGAAAGCGCGGTGGGGCACGGGTCATCTACTACTGGATCACGGACGACCATCGAATCCTGTTGCTCGACCTCTACGCCAAAAACGAATCGGAGAACTTGAGCGCCGCTCAATTGAAAGCCCTGAAAGCAAAGAAGCCATGAAGACCAAGACGCCAAATGCCGCCTTCAAGAAGACCGTCCACCCCGCTGGTATCAACGCAGCCGGACTCAAGACCAAGAAAGATGCCCTTCAGCGTGGAGAACGTGCCGCCTCCAGAGTTTTCAAGTTTGAGAAGCTGCCGGATGGAACCATTCGCCGGGTCGAATTGAACCCGGAAAGCCATCGCAGCCAGATCAAGAAGGCGTGGGATGCTCAGACGGAAGTCGCCCGCGCACGGCAAACCTTGAACCTGAGCCAGGACGCTTTTGCCAGCTTGCTAGGAATCAGCCTCGCCACGCTCCGGAGCTGGGAGCAAGGCAAACGAGAACCGTCCGGAGCGGCCCGGATGCTGATTGCCATTGCGATCAAGCATCCGGAGATTCTGCTGGAGGAAGGACTTCTTGCGGGTTGATCAGATCCTGCACGAACGCGGCACATTTCAAGAGTAGGAGACTGTCCATGGACACCGCCACATGGCTTCAAGTTGCCAAAGATGCATTTCCCGATCTGGGCGACAAAAGCAACCTTGAAGGAGCTTACAACACCCCTTCCGAGTTTTGCGATAAGCTGGTTTGGGCAATCAATTCGGCTCATGAACATTTGGGAGACGAGGCATTCCTTGATCGAGCCTACCAGTTCATCCGTTGGTCGATCCGACAGCCCCTGGCAGAGGAAATCAAGGCAGCCATCGCGCACGGGTTTCTCGATGGGATATTGGACGGAAGCCATTCCAAGGTCGAGTGCGTGTACTATCTGGATTGGGGAGATGTGGAACTGATCACTGAGGGTTACCGGACCGAACCTGACTTCCGCGATGCCGAACACTTTGAACGGCTGTGCACTGAGTGGTGGAAGCGATGGTCGCGGAATCAGAAACTGCCTTTTCCCAAATCTCCGACCATTGAGTAGGTCGGGGTAGAAAACCCTGTGCCTTGCGTCAGGAATGTCGCGGCTCCCGAAAAATGGTGCGCGCTGCAGGGTTCGAACCTGCGACCCCATCGGTGTGAACGATGTGCTCTACCACTGAGCTAAGCGCGCCGGAAAGCGTGGGGCGAAAAACTGCCCGCCTGTGTGGGACTTGGCAAGCATTTCGAGCAGTCGAGGTCCTAGAATTCCACCGTGTGGCCGAGTTTGGCGACTTCGATGCTGCCGGAATGGCGCCCGGACAAGGCCGCGCGGAGGGCTTCGGAGCGATCCGTCTCGCCGTGGACCAGCCAGACCTTTTGCTTGGGACCGGTGATGCGATCGAACCAATCCAGCAGCTCGGAATGGTCGGCATGGCCGGAGAAGGAGTCGATCGAGTCGATGTGGGCGCGGACGGTGTGGAGTTCCCCGAAGATCGGAACCTGCTTTTCGCCATCGACGATGCGGCGGCCAAGGGTGTTGTCGGCGCAGTAACCGACGAACATGACGGTGGTGTGGGGATCGGAGATGTTGTTCTTGATGTGGTGGACAATCCGGCCGGCCTCGCACATGCCGGAGGCGGCGATGATGATGGCACTTCCGCGAAGGTCGTTCAGTTCCATGGAAGCGCGGACCGAGCGAACCAAGGTGAGGTTCTCGAAGCCGAAGGGATTGTCCCGCTGGAACAGGGATTCATAGACCTCCTCGTTGAAGCACTCGGGATGGAGTCGATAGGTTTCGGTGGCGCTGACGGCCAGCGGGCTGTCGACATAGACCGGCATTTCAGGAATGCGTCCCTCGGTGAAGAGCCGGTGGAGCACATAAAGAAGCTGTTGGGTGCGCTCGACGGCGAAGGCAGGGATGAGGATTTTTCCCCCACGGCGAAGGGCCTCGCGGATCAGGCCTTCCAACTGGTCGCCTGTGCCTGGTGCGGCGTCGTGCTCGCGGCCGCCGTAGGTGCTTTCCATGAGGACGAAATCGACGTCCTTCGCCGGGACGGGGTCGCGCAGGATCTCGTTGCCGCCGCGGCCGATGTCGCCGGAGAACAGGAAGCGTTTGGTCTTGCCGTCGGACTTGTCGTCGATCTCCAACAGGACCTGGGCGCTGCCGAGGATGTGGCCGGCGTCGATGAAGGTCAGCCGCACGCCTTCCTCCACGAGCATCGGGCGGTCGTAGCTAAGGGTCACGAACTGGCGCAGACACAACTCGGCGTCCTTTTGCGAATAGAGAGGCTCGGCGGCAGGGAGGCCCTGCTTGGCGCGATAGCGGTTCACGCGATCGATTTCGCTCTCCTGGATGTGGGCGGAATCGGCGAGCATGATCTGGCAAAGATCGCGGGTGCCATCGGTGGCGTAGATGTTTCCCTGAAAGCCCCTGCGGCAAAGGTTCGGCAGGTTGCCGGAGTGGTCGATGTG
>JAIYDT010000326.1 GCA_027487355.1 Verrucomicrobiaceae bacterium | reverse complement strand
TCGTAGCGCCAGGTGCGTGCGGCGCTGAGAAGCCGGAAGCCCTCCTCGGCCACGCCCGGATGTTTCATCATGGCCAGGGCAAGACGCTTGGCGATGTCGGTCCTTTTGTTGGAGAGTCCCTGATTGCGTGAGCTGAACGTTCCCATCATGAGCGGAGGGAAGTCCATCGAGTAATGATGCCCGTAAAACTGCCTCGCGTAATAGCCGACCCAGCCAAGGTTCGCCCCCGGAACGAGGGCGGGGTCTGCGGTTTCCAGCCAACCGGTGATGGAGTCGAAGAAGGCGACGTAGGCAGTTGCATCATCGGAGTTTTCCAAAGACTCGGCCGCAGCAGCCGCAAAGGCAGCGAACTCCCGCGAGCCCGCCGCACGTGTCATCAACTGACGCTGCTGGTCCTTCTTGTCCTGCGGCAAATTGAAGGCAAGCCGACACGCGATCTCCGGGTCCTCCGGCCTTTCGGCGTAGAGGCTTTCCAGGGCGGCGAGCGCGAGGTCCTTGCGGTTCATGTCGAGGCAGACATCGACGTAGTCGAGACGTTTGATGAGGCTCTTGGAATCGCCGGGCTCGACCAGCTTCAGCAAGGCGCTGCGATCCTCCGCTGCCAGCACCGCGATCACCCGGCTCGGTGAATCGTTCGAGTAGCGGGAGCTCCCCCGTCCGGCCTTGAGCAAGCGCAGGGCCTCGACGGCGGCGGCATCGTGTTTCTTTTCAAGGACGAGCTTGGTGAGACGCTCGAGCGGTGAGGAGGAATTTCCGCCGGAGGAACCTCCTGTGATGCGGCCTGAGGAACGGCTGCGATTGCCCGTGGGTGGAGCTGTGAGGGCGGCAGGGGCAATGCGCGAGGCAAGGTCCGGCAGTCCAAGTTTCAGCGCCTGTGAGGCGAGGGACTGGGTGCCTTTCGGCCCGGCGAGGGGCCGGGCCTGAAGGAGGATGGCCTTGAGCGACTCGGCGAGCGGGGTGCGATCCTTTTCAGGAATCTCGGCCGCAACGGCGAGGAGGGTGGTGAGCAGCCATTCGTTGAACCCGGGATCCGATGAACCCGCGAGTCGGATCTGATCGAGAATCGCATAGGCGTCCGCCGGCTTCTTTTCCTTGAGGGCCAGGCTGGCTTTCAGCAGTTGGAAATCGGTGGCCTCCTCGGCCTTGGGTGTCACGGAAAGGGTCTCGCGGATCGCCGCCGGATCATTGACACGCACGGCGAGCCAAGCGCGGAGGAAGGGCGAGTCGAGCTTGTCACGCGCCTTGAACAACCCGACCAGCATGCCGTTTTCAGCGGGCGTGGGCTCCTCATTTCCATCGTCGGAATGCAACTGCTCAAGCAGCCATCCGGAGACCGAGTGGAACGGCCAATCCTCAAAGTCCGCGATTCCAAACGAGCCTTCCTGAAGCGGTCCCGACGAGGTGCCCAGTCTGCTGCCATAACTGTCAGTACGGGAGATGCGTAGAATGGCATTGGTCGCCTCAATCCAGTCTGGCAAAGTCCCCGCGGCCGCCACCGCGCTCATCCGATAGTAGCTCAGATATTCCATCGACATCCCATCCTGAGGTTTGGCGTCGGCGAAGATCTTGAGGATCGCTTGCTTGATCGTCTTTCGGTGCACCTCCGGAATGTCGGTTCCGTCCAGCTTCTCCACGAGAGTCATCGCCGCGGAAATCCGGACGTTCTGCTCCTTGCTGGAACAAACCGTGCCGATCGTTTCCAACAATGAAGTCCAGGCCGGTGAGTCGGCGGGCTCGCCCTCCGCCAGGCGCAGGCGTGCCTGGAAGCGGGCATTGGGGGACAGCTTCGACTCGTCCTTCAGCAGTCGGGTGATCAGCGGTTTCTCCAATGGCGCCAGCGTGTACATCACGGTGAGTTCGAAAAGGCCGGGGGCTTCAGGAAAACGTTCCAGCAGAGCCTTCAGATCGACCCCCTCTTCCTGAAGGGTTTCCACCAGCGACATCACGAAGTCGGCATCGGTCACGCCCGCCGCCTTGAGTTGCGGCAGGATGCCCTCCTGTCTGGCCGCGCCGTTGCGCCGGGCGAGTCGACAGAGATGGACCGTGGCCGATTGGCGGACCTCCTCCACCGTATCGGGCAGCCCGATGGCAAACTGTTTCGCAGAGGGATTGTTGAGCCTCCCGCCGGGATTCCTCGGATAGGCCGACTGAACGGCATTGATGAGTTGGACGATGCCACGGACCTCTTCGGGATAACGTTCGACCGATCCCGACTTTGTGGCGGACTTGGCCAGCGAGGCGATCTCGCCCTCGGCTGTTAGAAGCGAGAGAAAGATCGGCTGCGCCTCGGCCTCGCGACCGTCCTTCTCCAGCAACACCGCCAGCAGGTAGCGCGAACGCCAGTCGCCGCCGTCGGGGAGCACTTCACGATGATAGCGGATCGCATCCTCATACGACCCGGACTGGATCAAGGCCGCCACCGAGCCTTCCACCGCCCTTGGATCCGAGCCGCCCTTTCCAGCCAGAGAGAGCAGCTCGCGCATGCCTTTCATCGTCTGCCCTTGTCGCAGATAGGCCTGGGCCAGCGCGGAGCGGAGACGACCGTTCACATCGTTGGGAAGCGCTTCCTCGAGCATCGCGACCACCCGTTCCGGATTTCCCGCCTGCTCTTCCAGCGTGGCGATCTGAAGCCGCAGGTCCACGTCCTTCGGCTGCAAACGCACCGCCTCAAGAAGCAGATCGCGGCGCTTGTCCTCGTTGTCGAGCAGCCGTGCCAGCTCGGCCTGGGCGAGCACCGGACCGATCGACTTGCGGTTGCCACGCGCCCGCTCGCGGAACTTTTCCTCAAGCTCGGTGGTCTTGCCCGTCCGCTGGGCCACCCGTGCGAGCTGGGCCGCCCAACGGGCCTGGTCCGACGGACTCTGGGCCTCGTCGTAAAGCCTCCAGTAAATCGCCTCGGCGTCCGCCCACTGGCCCGCCTCATCATGCAGCGACGCCAGGCTGGCGGAAAGATCGACATCGCCCTCGAACCTCGCCACCGCCTGGCGGGTCACCTTCACCGCCTCATCGGGCTTTCCACTCTGTCGCATCAACTGGCTGCCGGTGATCCACGCGGCCTTGTCTCCCGGTGCGTTCTGTTTCCATTTCTCGACCGTGGCGAGCGCCTCCGCCGTCTTGCCCGCCCGCTGCTGGAGGGCCGAGAGATCCTTGAAATAGCCGGCCTTCCGCCCCTCCTCGGTGGTCGCCAGTTTCATCATCACGGCGATGGCCAACTCGAACTCGCCACGCCGATCCAGCAGCGCGGCATGGAAATGGATCACCTGCGAGTCAGTCTGCGGATCGAGGAGTTTGGCCACCCCGGCGTAGTCGTTCCGCCCGTCGAGCAGCGCGGCCAGAAGACAGACCTCTCCCGGCGTGCGCGAGGCCTGCGCGGTGAGACCGGCAAGCTGCTCATCGGACTTTTCCCCGGCCTTGATGACCCGCAGCGCGAGACTGACCGAGTCGGAAATCTCGCCGCTCTGTTTGGCTTGTCGCACGAGCTTCAGCATCTGCGGCACGACCTCGCCGGCCTTTCCAGCCGCCATCGCCGCCTGACCGAGGGCCGTGACAAATCGGGGCTCCGCTCCGAAGCCCTCCGCGCGGGAAAGCAGTCGATCATAGGCCGTGACGTTGTCGCCGAGGGCCGCCATCGCCGCGCTTGTCCTCAGCAGCAGTTCGAGGTCACCGCTGGCCGAGAGCTTTTTCAACAAGTCCAGCGCCTCTGTCCGGCGGGTGGTCCTCGCATAGTGCGCCGCAAGCGCCTCCATCGCCGCCGGTCCGGCTCCTGCGGCGGACCCGAGCTGATTCAACAAGGCCTCGCCCTGCTCGTTGAGCCCGTACTGAAGCATCAACCCGGCGATGCGGATGCCGTTTGCCTCATCGCGGCCTAACAGATCATGCGCCTTTCCCAAGGCCGCCAGCACCTCGTCCTTCTTCGACTGCCTGGCTCTCAGGGCGGCGATCTGCAAATGCAGCCCAGCTTCGGTGGGGGCCTGCTCGATCAGTTTCCCGATCTCCGCCACCGCCTCGTCGAATCGCTCGCCATCGCTCAGCAGCCTGACGAATTCCTCGCGCAGCTCACGCTCACCGGGCGAACGTTTCAGCACCTCGCGGAAACGCCCGACCGCTGTGTCGATCTCGCCCTGTCCTGCTTCCAGTTTGGCCAACTGCCGCTGGATCAGCAACCGCCGCGGATAGGCCTCCGCCAGCTTCTTCAGTTGGAGGGAAAGATCATCGAGCCGGTCCTGCTTGCGATAGACCTTCTCGATCTGGCCAAGCACCTCGCGCTCCAGCCACGAGCCTTCCCCGACCTGCTCCAGCGCCGCCGAATAGGCCTCGACCGCCTCATCATTCCGACCCGCATTCGAAAGCAGATCTCCCCGCCGCAGCATCCGCAGGGTTTTCTGGTAAGGGTCACGACTGACCCGTATCAGCTTGTCCACATAGACCAGCGCCTGATTGATCTCGGACTCCGCCATCGCCGCTTCCACCAGATCCTCCAGCAAATCCTCATCGTCCGGATGGGCCGCGAGCACCGCATCCCAGGCCTTGATGGCCTCGGCGGATTTCCCCTCACGCAGCCAGGCGCGCCCTGTCAGCTTCGCCGCTTCACGGGAAAGCACTTCATCCTTTCCGGAAATGACCTTCGCCAGGTCCGCACGGGCCGCCTCGAACTCCAGCCGACGCATCCTCAGCTTCGCCCGGTCCATCGCCAGCGCCGGGTCCTCCGGCAGGGCCTCGATCGCCTTGCCCAGGGCCGCCAGCGCGGCCTCCTCGCGACCTTGACGCATCTCGAAAAGCGCCAGCACCGTCCAATCCTGACCGCCGTTCTTCTCCGCCCGCGCCTTCAAATACTCCCCCAGCGTTTCCACCGGCTGCTCGTCCAGCCAGGCTCCGAAAAAGCGATCGAACAGCGAGGCGTTGTGGGGACGTTTCAGCAGCGCCTCATGATACTTCAGCGCCTTCTCCGGTGGCTCGGCCGCCAGGGCCAGCACCGTCGAGAGGGAGAGGATCGAAACCAACCGAAACGAGAGTCCAGAACGTGCCAGCATGATCATAGAAAACCGTGGGCTTGTTCTCACAAACCGCCGCACCTGTCGCGCACAAACTCGTCACTCGCCTTGGAACCCCATTGCCCCTCCGGAAAATGATTCGGACTCCCGAATGATCTCTCGGATCTCGTTCCTCCGCGCGTCGGATCGATGACCAAGGACATTCAACCCTTCCAAAGCGGGCTTCACCGGAACATGGAGGACCATGGACTCCTCTCCCGCTGCAATGGAATGAGGCCATGCGACTGAACGACCGTTTTTCTCATCCGGTCAATGACTCATCGAGACCCTCGACAAAAAACCCATTCGTTGGGCCGTCATGATCGCCTCGGTGACGTTCTCAGGAAACTGAGCGAGCAAGCGTTACGAAAAATTCACATGGCAATCTCGTCGCAAGAATCTGGCGGTCTTGCGGCGCGCGGCTTGGTGGATTTCCAGCGCTTCCCACTCGCTAACCATGAAATTCAACTACCATCGAAAGTTCGCAGCCGCCCCGCTGCTCTTCGCTCTAACAGGCCTCCTTATCTTGTCAGCCAAGGCGGATGTCACCGGTCTTCGCCAGCACCAGATCATCCCGATGACGGTCGGATCCGGTGAGGTCGTTTCCTTTTCCCCCAACAACGACACCCTCGCAGTCACGGACAACTCCGCCGGGGGCGTGCGCCTTCTCCGCCACAACGGCACATCATTCTCCAACCACGCCACCGTCGATGTCGCCGCCTGGTTCGCGACCAACCCCGTCAGCGGCTTCACTTATAGCGACGTGACCAGCGTCGCCCTCGATTCCGGCGCTTCCGGCATCGGCGTCGCCACCGCCATCAACGGCTCCACCGTCAACGTCGGCGGCACCAACTACACCACCACGGTCCCACAGCTTGGCCGCGTGGTCTTCTTCGACCTCGCCACCGGCGCGGTCATCGGCTCCGTGCCAGCCGGCTATCATCCGGACATGGTCACCATCAAGGGCGGCAAGGTCGCCGTGGCCAATGAAGCCCAGCACGCCTGGGCCGGCTCCGGAAACAACATCGCAGCCTTCGATTCCGTGCAGCAACCCGGTTCGGTCAGTGTCATCGACCTCACCGGACTCACCGCCGCCACCCTGCCTGCCGCTCTGGGCACGCTGACCGTGACCACCACCGACTTCAGCGGCGTCACCAGCCTCATCAGCGGCCTGCGCGACAACACCACCTTCGAGACCGCCAACACCAAGGCCAAGTATTTCCACATCGAGCCGGAATACGTCGCCTTCAGCCCGGACAACACCAAGCTCTTCGTGGGCCTCCAGGAAAACAACGCCATCGCCGTCCTCGATCTCGCCACCAACACCTGGGACAACATCACCGGACTCGGCATCCGCGACATCACCATCGACGCCTCCGATAGCGACAG
>JAIYDT010000514.1 GCA_027487355.1 Verrucomicrobiaceae bacterium | reverse complement strand
GAGGATCCGAACTACTGGATCCGCGCTTCCCGCACGACGGTCTATCCGGGAGAAAAGGTCGTCTTCAATGACCTGAAGTTTTATGCGGGCGATACACCTGTCTTCTGGTTGCCGTATCTCAGCCAGCCATTGGACAGGGAACTCGGCTATCATTTCCAGCCGGGTGCCCGGTCGAACTGGGGGCCCTACCTTCTCAACACCTATGGCATCATGTTGGGCGGTGAGCGTGATGAGAAGACCGGCCAGACCCATGATGAATGGTTGCTTTCCAAGTGGCATCTCGACCTGCGCGGCTCGCGGGGAGTCGGAACCGGAGTCGATCTCTTCGACACCCGCATTGAGGACAATCCCAATCTTGGTTGGCTGAAGCTTTATTATCTCTACGACCTCGACTCATCCATCCAGCGGTCGGGCATTCCCCGCACACCGATCAATGACAACCGCTATGGTGCGGAGCTGAAGTATCGCATCCCCTACGACATGCCCGATGATGCCGACTGGCGCTTCGATGCCAATGTCACCTTGCTGAGCGACCAGTATTATCTCGAGGATTTTGATCCGAGGGTCTTCCGAACCGATCCGTTTCCTGACAACACGCTCGGAATCTTCCGCAACGATGGAGCCACGCTCGCCTCGCTGTTCACGCGGATGCGGGTGAATGACTTCTACCGTTCCGACACCCGGCTCCCGGAGTTGGCCCTGGATCAGGCACGGGCGCCGATTTTCGACCTTCCGATCCTGCATGAAGGCACCACTTCGCTGGGGTCGTATTCGGAAAGTGCGGCGGATCCGACCCGCAACGCGATCATCATTCCCTTGCTGACGCTCGCCCCCGGTGATCCGCGCATTCCGGGTCTTCTGGCGCAGCTTCCGCCCTACGAGCGCCTGCTCGTCGAGCGCATCCGTGCCTTGCCTCCGGGAAATGCCTCGATTCCCGCGTTGGCCACCCAGTTGCTCGATCCCGGCTTCGCTCGTTTCCACACCTATCATGAGTTTTCCCTGCCCTTGAATGTCGGTGGTTGGCTGAGTCTCGTGCCGGAGGTCGGGCTCGGCTACAGCCGCTATTGGGATGTCTCCGGACCCTCGGATTCGGTGAACCGCACCTATCTTCAGGCCGGTGCCGAGGCTTCGGTGAAGTTTTCGAAGGACTTCGGTGACTTTCATGACCGCACCCTTGGGTTGGATGGGCTGGTTCACGTCCTTCAGCCCTATGCGCGTTGGTCTCTTGTTTCCACGGACGACCTGGATCCGACATTTCCGGAAATCGACCGCCTTTCCTTCTCGACCCGGCCGCGCACCCTGGATGTCGGGCGGTTCACGGCGATCGATGACATCCGTGACTGGAACATTGTCCGCGTCGGCGCCCGGAACCGGCTGCTCACCCATCGCGATGGCCAGAGTTACGAGTGGCTTTACCTGGACACCTACATGGATGCCTTTCTCCAGGATCCGGAGGGAAACCGGGACCTCTCGAATCTCTACAACGACGTCCGCTGGAGTCCGCTGCCGTGGCTTTCTTTGGATCTGGAAACCCAGTTTCCGGTGGTCAATGACGGCTCGGGATTCAGCGAGGTCACCGCTCGCCTTCGCTTCCAGCCGAATGAGAACTTCGAGTTTTCCATCGGCGACCGGCTGCTGAACGATCATCCGGTTCTGATCGACTCCAACCGCATCGATCTGCGCGCCTATGCCAGGCTCAATGAGAAGTGGGGTGTTGGAATGTTCCAGCTTTGGGAACTCGATGACAGCACGCTGGAAGTCGAGCAATACACGATTCATCGCGAACTTGGAAACTGGGTGGCCGGCATCGGCTTCACCCGCCGCGACAACCGGGTAAACGACGAGTATGGCGTGGTATTCAGCCTGACCTTGAAGGATTTCCCTGCGGTCTCCTTGCCTTTTCAGCTTGATGCCCAATAGTCCGCGCATGTCTGAATTCACCCCTGAATCGGTTGTCTCAGCGCTCCGCTGGCGCTACGCCACCAAGCATTTCCAGGCCGATCGGAAGATCCCTGCGGAAACGTGGGCGGCGCTTGAGGAAACCCTGGTCCTCACTCCGTCCTCCTTCGGTCTCCAGCCTTGGAAATTCCTCGTCATCGAGAATCCGGATGTCCGGACCGCGCTGCGCGAGAAGTCCTGGGGCCAGGGTCAGGTGACGGATGCCTCACATCTGGTGGTGTTTGCGACACGCACGGATGTCAGTCAGGAAGACATCGACAACTGGGTCTCCAAGCTCAGCGAGGTGCAGTCCACTCCTGCCGAAGTGCTCGCCCCGATGAAGGGCATGATCGAAGGATTCGTCGGCAGCATGCCGGTCGAGGCCCGTCAGGCCTGGAACACCCGTCAGGTCTACATCGCGCTGGGTCAGTTCATGACGGCGGCCGCGCTGATGGGAGTTGATACCTGTCCGCTCGAAGGACTGGATCCCTCCGCCTATGATGAGATTCTCGGATTGAAAGGGAGCGGTTATGCCACTGCAGTCGCCTGCGCGGTCGGCTACCGTTCGGAGAGCGATCACACGGCCGCTCGGCCGAAGGCGCGTTTTGAGGCGGGTCAGCTCATCGAGAAGATCTCGTGAGGATCCGAGTTGGACTGCGGAGGTGACGTCCGCAGTCCACGTTCACGCGACGGTTGGGTAAATCCAATCAGCCTATCTGGCCGAGCATCCCATCCAGTGGTCCCAGCCGCTGGTGATGAAGGTCAGAACGTTGCGGCTGGCTGGTCCTTCACTCCGACAATGCGCCTCACATCCTGCATCAGACGGATCGAGACCTGACCCAGCAGCTCGTGCTCCTTGGACTTTCCGCTCACCCCGATGTTGATCGAGGGAATCTTGCCCATGGAGGTGTCGGCGGTTCCGACTTCGACGAACAGGCGCTTTTCAAGTTCATTGACGGCGGCCTCGTTGGAGGGAAGGCCCAGCTTGGTGGCGAGCTGGAGGTCCGTGGCGACTCCCAGCAGCACAGATGGCTTGCGCAGCTCGGTGCCGAGTTGCTTTGCGAGGTTGCCGCGTGCATCTTCCGGCGTTTCCGGATTCAGGGGGAGAGGCACCCAGACCTTGTCTGGCCTGTTCTG
This sequence comes from Verrucomicrobiaceae bacterium, assembly GCA_027487355.1. Lineage (GTDB taxonomy): Bacteria > Verrucomicrobiota > Verrucomicrobiia > Verrucomicrobiales > Akkermansiaceae > Luteolibacter. Next base: position 10,868 of record JAIYDT010000514.1, on the reverse strand, counting down.
ACGATGATTCCATATCAGTACGCCTCCACCGACCCCGAGAAGAAGCAGCACCACCGTCACCAGAGCAATCCAACGTTGCATCCCTTTTTCTGATCCATCATCCACCTCGATCCAAGCCGTAAATTCCATGGAGTATCCCGCCGTCACCGCCACTGTCGAAGTTCTGCCGAATGGGCTAGCGCTGATTCTCGATCCAGATCCCTCCGCGCCGGTGGTCAGTGCGCAGATCTGGGTGGAAACCGGCAGCCTTCACGAGGACTCGCGTCTGGGAGCAGGACTCTCTCATTTTCTGGAGCATATGGTCTTCAAGGGCACCCGCAGTTACGATGCGGACACGCTCGCCAATTCAGTCCAGGCGGCCGGTGGGCATTGGAACGCCTACACAAGTTTTGATCGCACGGTTTACTACATCGATGGCCCATCGACTTCGCTCAAGGAGTTTCTCGGCATCCTGACCGAGCTGGTGTTTCTGCCGACGCTGCCGGTCTCCGAGTTCGAAAAGGAAAAGGACGTGATCCGCCGAGAGATCGACATGGGACTCGACGATCCGGACAACGTCGCGCACCGCCTGCTTTTCTCGACCGCCTTCGTGCATGACCCGCGTCGCCATCCGGTGATCGGGCACCGCCATCTCTTCGATGCGATCACGCATGATGAAATGCTGGCCTATCATCGCAGTCGCTACACGCCTGACCGCTCGTTCATGGTGATCTCCGGTGACTTCGATCCGGTGGAGATCCGGGAGCTGGCCGTCTCTCTAACAGTCGGGATCCAGCTTGCCGGTGGACCTGAACCTCACGTGCCGGTGGACCCGCCGCAGGTCGGAGAACGTCGTGGTCGGGAGACTTTTGCCGTGCCTGCCTCGAGGCTGACGATGGCCTGGAAAATCCCCGCGTCCACCGATCCGGACGCGCCGGTTTACGATGTGCTGGCCGCGATGCTGGGTCGTGGTCGCTCGGCCCGGCTGTATCGTCGCCTGCGCCAGGAACGCGAGCTGGCGCTGGAGATTTCCGCGTGGTCGTGGACGGGGCCGGGCCGCGAAGGGCTCTTCGCCGTGAGTGCCGAGGCCTTGCCGGAACATCGTGATGAACTGATCGAAGCGGTGCTGGCCGAACTGTCCGCATTTCCTTCGGGAGCTTTCGACGATGAGCTGATGAAGGCGAAACGGCAGATCGCGGCCAGCCAGTTCCGCTCTCTAACCACCGCGTCCGGTCGTGCCTCCGACCTGGCGTCGAACTGGCAGGAGGCGCGCGATCTCAACCACACCCGCAACTACCTCGCCCTGATTCAGGCCGTGACCGACGCCGATGTGCGCCGTGTGGTTTCGTCCCTCGATGCCGGGAAAATGTGCCTGACCGTTCTCGATCCCGAAGACGCCCCGCCACCGGCCCGCACGGCGAAAGCGAAACGAACCCGCCCGACCATCGAATCGCTGACCCTGCCGAATGGTGTCCAGCTCGCCTTCCTTCCCGACCGCCGCGTGCCACTGTTGCATTTCCAGACGGCCATCCGCAGCGGCCTGCCCTCGGAGACCCACGTCTCCAACGGCCTCAACCAGCTCCTCGCCTCGACCCTTCCCCAGGGCACGAAATCCCGCACCGGCGAAGACCTTGCGCTCGAACTCGAATCCCTCGGCGCGTCCATTGGAGCCTCGGCGGGAAACAACGCCCTCCTCGTCCAGGCCGGCGGGCTGTCTCCGGATTTCCAGACGCTGGCCGAAGTGCTGGCCGATGTCCTCCACTCGCCCTCGCTTCCCGATGACGCCATCGACCGCGAAAAGGCCAGCCAGCGCGCCGCCTTGGAGGAAGCCCTCGAGGACCCGCTGCACACCGCCATCCGCGAGCTGCGACGCTCGGTCTTCAATGCCTCCGGCTACGGACTCGATTCACTCGGCTCACTTGAAAGCCTCGACTCGCTGAACCGCCTCGGGCTGTCCGCGCATCACAGCCTGCATTTCACCGGGGCGAATCTCGCACTCGCCATCGCCGGCGACTTCGACCCCATCGCGGCGGCGGATGCGATCGCGCCGCTGTTCGAGAAACTGCCCTCCGGTCATCGCTGGACGCCGTCAGCCAGCCAGCTCACCACTGGAGCCGACCTCACCTTCCATCTGCCGAAAAAGCAGGCGGTCCTCGCGATCGGCTTCCCAGGAGCCCACGCGCTTTCCCCGGATCGCCACGCGCTCGCGATGCTCCAGGAATACTGCACCGACATGGCCGGGCCGCTGTTCACCCGCATCCGTGAAGAGCTCGGTCTCGCCTATCAGGTTGGCGCCACCCAGTTCCTGGGCTTCGACAGCGGACTTTTCACCTTCTACCTCGCCACCTCGCCCGACCAAGCCGGCTTGGCCCGGGAGGAACTGCTCAGGGAAATCGCCAAGCTCGCCGAGCACGGCATCCCCGCCGAGGCCTTCGAGCGCGTCCGATCCACCGTCCTCAGCAGCCTCGCCATCCAGCAGCAATCGATCGCCTCCTGCGCCCGCCTCGCCGCCATCGACCTGCTCTTCGACCAGCCCGCTGACCAACACCGGAGCCTCCCGGAACTCTACCGCAGGCTTACTCCGGATGCCGTGGCTGAAGCGGCCTCGCGCCTTCTCGGAGTCACCCCGACCCTCGTCACCGTCCTCCCGGACGCCTGATCCCTTCTAAAGTCTTGAATCTTGATTCTTGAATCCCGAATCTCCCCCATGCCCGAGCAGCCCGTAGCCGATCCCCGATTCAGCGAGTTCCTGTTTCTCCAGGCCCAAAGCGCCGGCATGTTCCTCGGTCAGATCCCGAACCCCCAGACCGGCACCAACCAGGTGAACCTCCGCGCCGCGAAATCCGTGCTCGACTGCCTCGAAATGCTCGAAGGCAAGACCCGCGGCAACCTCACCGCCACCGAGGCCAAGCTCCTCGCCACCGCCGTCAACAACCTCCGCCCCCTCTACGACCAAGTCTCTGAGGATTAACCTCTTCGTTTAGTCATTAGTGCTTAGTCATTAGTCATTTCTTCCACCTATGTCCTTCGATCCCTTCAACATCGGCAACGTCCCAGTCGGCGGGCCTGTTCCTTTTTTCATCCTCGGTCCCTGCGCGCTCGAAAGTGAAGCCTTCGCTTGGGAAATGGCCCGCTCGGTGAAGGAAATCGCCGACAAGACCGGCATCCACCTCATCTTCAAGGCCTCCTACGACAAGGCCAACCGCACCTCGGTCAGTTCGTTCCGTGGACCGGGCATCGAAGAAGGCTGCCGCATCCTCAGCGAGATCGGAAAGGAACTCGGCGTGCCCGTCACCACCGACATCCACACCGCCGAGCAGGCCGAGATCGCCGGTGAGTTCATCGACCTCCTCCAGATCCCCGCTTTCCTCTGCCGCCAGACCGACATCCTCGAGGCCGCCGCCAAGACCGGTCGCGCCGTGAACGTGAAGAAGGGCCAGTTCCTCGCCCCGTGGGACACGGTGAACATCGCCGACAAGCTCCGTGCCTTCGGCTGCGAGCGTTTCCTCCTCACCGAGCGCGGCACCACCTTCGGCTACAACAACCTCGTCACCGACATGCGCTCGCTCTACTGGATGCGGAAAGAGGGCCTGCCGGTCATTTTCGATGCCACCCACTCGGTCCAGCGCCCCGGCGGTCTCGGTGGTGCCACTGGCGGCGACGGTGAACTCGCCCCAGTCCTCGCCCGCGCGGCGGTGGCCACCGGGGTCGAGGGCGTGTTCATGGAAACCCACTCCGATCCAGCGAATGCGATGTCCGACGGCCCGAATCAAATTCCGCTCGAATTCATGGAGGACCTTCTCGTCAAACTCATCGCCATCCACCACGCCGCCCACGGCTGATGCGGTCCTGCTGCATTACGGGTTGGAAATTTCCCGCCACCGCTTACGCTCCCTCCCTTGCGCCTGCTCTCCGTCATTTTCTTATGTTCATGTCTCCTCCATGCCCAGGAGACGGTGGTGCCTGAACTGGCCCAGGATCGCAGCTTGCCAGCCGTGTCCCTGCTGCCTGTGGGGAGCGTTTTGACCAAGGTCCTCATCCCGCGTTACGACAAGGACAAGAAACTCACCGCCGTGCTCCGTTCCCAGGAGATGATCGTGGTGGACAACCAAACCGTCGAGGGCAAGAAGGTCCGCCTCGAGTTCTATCATCCAGACCGCAGCGAGCGGGGTCGCATCGATCTGGAAATGGCGCGCTTCGATCAGAAAAAGGGCATGCTCGAGAGCGCGAAGCCGGTGGACATCGTCTCGAAGGACTTCACCGCCCATGGCGAAGGCCTCACCTTTTCCCAAAAGCAGTCCCGGGGATTTCTCAGCGGTCCGGTGCAAACCCGTTTCTTCGCAAAACCCGAATCAAAATGAGCTTCAAACCCTCCCAACTCGCGCTCGCATCGACCCTGGCCCTCGTGACCTTGAGCCCTTGCCTTCAGGCCGAGACTCCTGCCCGAATGTCGCCCGAGGAACGCAGCGCGATCGAGGCCGCCGCCGCACCGGTGGCGGATCAGGTGAAGGCCAAAGCGGCCGGACTGAAGGATCAGATCGAGGCGGATCGCCGACAGTCGAACGAGACCAACTCCGCCATTCGGGACTTTCTCGCCCAGGCCGCCCTCACAACTGTCAGCATCGAGGACGTGCCCGCTGCCCCTGCGACCGGAAAAGTGGCTTCATCGGAGCCGTCCGTCCCGCCCACGAAACCTCTCGAAGTGAAGCCCGGGCCGAATGATACCATCATCTCCGCCGATGATGGCATGTACTTCGACGCCGAGGCCGGCCTGCTGGTTTATCTCAAGAATGTCCGCCTGACAGGTCCCGACTTCGACCTTTCCGGAGCCAATGAGCTCAAGGTCTTTCTTGGCAAGAAGGAGGCGAAGAAGAAGGAGCCCGCCCAGAAAATCGAGCCCGCCCCTGAGCCCGCGAAGGATGAAAAGCGCAGCGCCACACCAGGTATCCTCGGTGCGACGGGTGGCTTTGGAGAACCCGAGAAGATCATCGCCACCGGTGCGGTCAAGGTGACCCAGAAGGCAAAGGATGGAAAGCCTCCGGTCGTCGCCAGCGCGGCGGTCCTGACCTACGACGCCAAGTCCGGAGAAATCATCCTCAACGGCGGTTATCCCTGGGTTCAGCAAGGTACCACGTTCATGCGTGCCAAGGAAGCGAACCTCTACCTCCGCATCAGGAAGGACGGAAGTTTTGCCACTGGCGGGGGTCTATGGGACATGGGAGGTCAGCTTGATGCCGCTCCCGGCGCGAAGCCCGCCAACCCGGCCCCTGAGAAGCCCGCCAACCGTTGATCCTGATTTCATGTCCGCGCCCTCTTCCCACGCCCCCGGCTCAACCTGCTGCAACAGCGCCACTGCGATCCTTTCCGCCTCGGGCTTGAAAAAGGTCTATGGTGGCCGCGCCGTCGTCGATGGCGTCTCGCTCACCGTCCAGCCCGGGGAAATAGTCGGCCTGTTGGGCCCGAACGGCGCGGGAAAGACGACCTCGTTTTACATGATCGCTGGACTCGTCCCACCGGACGCCGGCTCGGTCTGCTTCAACGGCAATGACATCACCACCCTCCCGATGCACCGGCGTGCGCGGCTGGGCCTCGGCTATCTGCCGCAGGAGGAGTCGGTGTTCCGCAAACTCAGCGTGCTCGACAACCTGCTCGCGATTCTGGAGACCCGACCGAACCTCGGCCGCAAGGAGCGGTTCGATCGCGCAAACAGCCTGCTCGAACGCTTCGGCATTGCCAAGGTCGCGAAGTCGCTGGCCATCACGCTTTCCGGTGGTGAAAAGCGACGTCTCGCGATCGCCCGCTCGCTGTGCACCGATCCGACCTTGCTGATGCTCGACGAGCCCTTCGCCGGCATCGATCCCATCGCGGTCGATGACATCCAAAAGATCGTCCGCGAGCTTCGCGAAAAGGACGGCCTCGCCATCCTCATCACCGATCACTCGGTGCGCGAGACGCTTTCGATCGTCGACCGAGCCTTCCTCATCCACGACGGCCGCGTGATCCTGGAAGGCGACTCGCAGGAGCTCGTCAACGATCCCATCGCCAAGAAATACTACCTCGGCGAGGACTTCAGGCTGTGAGGGGACTGCGGGTTTGCAACCCGCAGCCAAGTGCCACCTGACCACAAAAAACGGCCGTTTCCCGGAGGAAACGGCCGTGAAATCAGAGCGGGTTGAAAACCCGCGCTCCCTTAACCACGGTTGCTGCGGTCTTCCACGGTCGGGCCCTTCTGGGCGCGCTTGCGGGCGTTGGCATCGAGGATGCGCTTGCGGAGACGGATGTTCTGCGGCGTGGCTTCGACCAGCTCGTCGGCGTCGATGTATTCGATCGCGCGCTCCAGCGAGAAACGCAGCGCCGGGGTGAGCTTGGAGGTCTTGTCCTTGCCCGAGGAACGCATGTTGTCGAGGTGCTTCTCCTTCACCGGATTGACGGGAAGGTCGCCAACGCGTGGGTTTTCTCCGACGAGCATGCCGCCGTAAACCGCATCGCCGGGGGCGACGAAGAGGATGCCGCGCTCTTCGAGCATCTGCAGTGAGTAGGGAGTGGCGGCACCGGAGTCCATCGAGACCAGCGTGCCGGTCGTGCGGTTCTGGATTTCTCCGGCGTGCGGGCCGTATTCCTTGAAGAGGTGGGACATGATGCCGTGGCCGGAAGTCAGGTTGACCAGCTCGGTTTCGAAGCCGATGAGTCCACGGGTCGGGATGATCGCCTGGATGAACACGCGGCCGGAAGCCTCGGTGTCCATGTGCTCCATCACGCCCTTGCGGTTCATGAGGATTTTCAGAATGCCCTGGGTGTAGTCGCCTGGAGCTTCGACGTAGAGCGTTTCGAAAGGTTCGAGCAGCTTGCCGGCGTCATCGCGGCGGTAAATCACCACCGGACGGGAAACGAGCACCTCGAATCCCTCGCGGCGCATCTGCTCCACGAGGACGGCGATCTGCATCGAGCCACGGGCGGAAACGTTGAACACGCCAGCGACTTCGGTGTCCTCGACGGTGATGGAAATGTTGGTCTTCAACTCACGCATCAGGCGCTCACGGATGGCGCGGGTGGTGACGTGCTTGCCTTCTTTTCCGGCGAGCGGGCCGTCGTTGATCGAGAACTGCATCGAGACCGTCGGCGGGTCGATGGCGACGAAGGGAAGCGGGGACTGATCCGGGCTGCCGGCGATGGTTTCGCCGATGTCGACGTTTTCAATGCCAGCCGCGATGCCGACGATGCCGCCTGCGCCGCAACCTTCGGAGTCGGTGGTGGCCAGACCGGAGTAGGTGAAGGTCTTCATCACCTTCGACTGCACCTTGGTGCCGTCCTGGCGCATGAGGTAAATGGTGTCGCCCTTGGTGACGCTGCCGCCGAGGACCTTGCCGATGGCCACGCGGCCGACGTAGTCATCCCACTCGATGTTCGAGACGAGCATGAGGAACGGAGCATCCGGATCGGCCTTCGGCGCAGGGATGTGCTCGACGATCTTCTCAAGAAGCGGGATGCAGTCCTTCCGCTCATCCGCGGGGTCGTTCATGAAATAGCCGTCGCGGGCGGAGCCGTAACAGAATGGGGCGTTGAACTGCTCTTCGTCGGCATCGAGGTCGAGGAAGAGTTCGAGCACCTGGTCGCGGACCTTGAGCGGATCGGCCAGCGGGCGGTCGATCTTGTTGACGACGACGATCGGCTTGAGGCCTTCCTGCATCGCCTTGCGGAGCACGAAGCGGGTCTGGGCCTGCGGGCCGCCAGAAGCGTCGACGACGAGAAGCACTCCATCGACCATTTTCATCACGCGCTCCACCTCGGCGCCGAAGTCGGCGTGGCCGGGAGTGTCGACGATGTTGATCGTGTAGCCGTTCCAGAGAATCGAGGTGTTCTTCGCCTTGATGGTGATGCCCTTCTCGCGTTCGAGGTCCATCGAGTCCATCGCGCGGACCTGCGTAGCCTGGTTTTCACGGTAGGTGCCGCCGGCTTGCAGGAGCTGGTCGACGAGGGTGGTTTTCCCATGGTCAACGTGGGCGATGATGGCGAGATTGCGGATCTTGAGTGACATAACGAGGCGGCGGCAGTTCGTGCGGGCGGGGGCCTATGCCGGGTTTTTGGACCTCTGGCAAGGGAAACGGCGTGTCGGGAGTGCAAAAAGGGGGGGCGGTGGGCAGTCAGGCAACGGAATCGAAGCACAGGTGGTGCCAATCCAGCTGCTGCCCGGCTGGTGGAATGCTAGTGGATCCGGCCACAAGCGGGCTATGAATCCTTCTCGCGATTCCGTCGCCCGGGCATTCACCCGGAAGATGACAATTTTGTCTCTTTACTCGTGGAAGCCTTCTGACGGATTTTCCAGCATGAGACTCTTTGGGAGAAAGATGCCCCAGGCTGACGGTGCCAATCCTGAAATGGAGCGGCTGGTCGCCTTGCTCGATCATCACCGGGTGAAAACGGTCTTCGATGTGGGGGCGAATGTCGGCCAGTATGCCCAAGGCCTCCGCAAGGCCGGATTCGTTGGCCGCATCGTGTCATTCGAGCCCCTGCGGTCGAACCACCAGCTTCTGGAGAAGCTCGCGGCGGCGGATCCCAAGTGGGACATCGCGCCACGGACGGCCTTGGGCCACACGGAGGGTGAAGTGCTGATCCATGTTTCCCAGAGCAACGACATGAGTTCCATCCTGCCGGTGGCGGAGGTGATGCTGGAGGCTTTGCCGAAAGCCCGGATCGTCGAGACCGAGATGGTTCCCTTGAACAGGATCGATTCGATCTTTTCGCGCTTCGTCGATCCTGGGGAAAACTTCTTCGTCAAGGTGGACACCCAGGGATTTGAAATGCCGGTGCTGGAAGGTGCGATCGAGGCCATGGGACAGGGACGCATCCTCGGCTGGCAGCTGGAGCTTTCGATGATTCCGCTGTATGCCGGTGAGAAGACTTATGAGGAGATCATCTGTCATCTGAAAACAAAGGGCTTCGGGATGCACCTCATCATTTCGGGCTATTTCAGCAAGAAGCTGATGCGCCAACTCCAGATCGATGGTGTCTTTTTCAAGGAATGAGGCGGGCTCAGTCGGAGAGCGCCGGGTAGCCAAGAACAGCACGGCGCCGCGCCTTTCGATGGATGAAAAGCAAGGCAAAGAAGGAAATCATCAGGAGGAGGAACGAAATGATGAAGCCTTCCAGCATCGTGGTGGCGTAAACGGCCAGGAAGCCCACGCTGCCGTTCGAGGAGTTTCCGCTTGGAAGCTCGATTTCCAATCCCAGAATCCTGGAGGCTTGGGTGAGAATGGAAAGGGAAAGGAAGCCGCACCAGAAATCCGGCATGAAGACCATGGCAGGCCCGAGAGGAAGCGAAAGGAAGGAAAGGCCCGAAATCCATGAGCGGATCTTTGTCCCAAGCCTCAGCGACTTTGAAACAACGTGTCCTGGATTCGAGAGTGGACCGGGCAGGGAGGTGAGGGCCGCATAAAGAAGGATGAAGGTCAAAATGGCGGCCAGCATCGCGGCGACTCCTTCCAGGTTTTTCCACAGACCCAGATAGGCCAGCGCGATCCCCAAACTCGGCAGCGCATTCAGCGAGCAGTGAAGCGTCCAGTAACGAAGCTGGCGTAGAAAGACATCGTGGGTGGGAAGTTCCATCGGGTCGGAGATTCAACAGCCCGAATGAAGCCCTGATGAAGCCGAGATGAAATCCGCTCTGAGTCTTCAGTTCTGTTGAGACCGCCAAAGGATTCTCCACGCCCCAACGGGGCAAAAGGCAATAGCCCCGGGCATCGCCCGGGGTGTCAGAGGCATAACAATTGCGCCCTGAAGGGGCGCGAGGAGGCGGATGGAATGGGAACGCGGTTTCGACAAATCATCTCCGCCCATCAGTCCGCCCCAGAGAGCCCGGTCAGGGCACATACCCTGCCCGGCTCGGAACCCGGGGTTTCACCCACGGGCTATCGCCTTTCGCCCCGTTGGGGCTGAAGTGAGAATTGATTCCATTATCTTGCACGATGATTGATCGGTGATGACTAATGCAACATTTCCCTCATCCCGATGGCTCTCAGCAGTCCATAGTAAATTAGACTGGGGAGATACAAAGACACAGCCAAAGCTGGCAGCACCACCCAGCCAGGGTGCCAGAACAAAAAGACCGGACAGAAGTAGAGCGCCAGGACCGCGAGCAGGACCAAAGGTTCAAAAAACCATCTGAGGTAGAATCGGTGTTCGATGAGGTAGAGGCTCATCGAGGCCACTGGGGCTACGATCATCATGGTCAGAAAGACCGACCAAAGGGCAGACACAAACAAGGAACCGGCGATCCATGGAATCCTTCCCGAGATCATCATGCTGTAAGAGCCATTCAGAGCGTAAATCGGCGTGGTGATGAGGATGGAAATCACCAGGGCCATCAGGTGCTTCAGGAGGGTCTGCATCGCCTTGAGGTTTTCTCACTTCGGATCCATCGCATCCGCCCGCTTCCTCAGGGCACTCGCGGCATCCGCGTTCTTTCCCTGGGACTCCCAGAGGCCTGCGAGGCGGCGGAGGGTGAGGGCGGTTTCCTTTTTGGCGTCGGGCGGGAAGGCCTTGATGGCTTTCCTCAGGCGCTCTTCGGCGGCGGGGAGGCGCTGTTCGTCGATGAGGGCCTCGGCGGATTCGGAGAGGAAGGCGGGGTCGGGTTTGGCGTCGGCCGGGATGAGGGCCTCGGCTTCGCGGAACAGACGGGAAGACTGACCGCGGGTTTCGGGATCGCGACGGCTGGCGATGGCGAGCTTGGCGGCGATGGTGGGATCGGTGGGGTGATCGTAGATCGCCTTTTCCAACAGAATCCGCGCGGGCTTCGCTTGATCGGCGGCGATCCATTCGTCGGCGAGGGTGATGAACTCCGCCGGATCGCCGCCACGGATTTTCAGGACGGCGTCGGCGTGGGGCCGGGCGAG